>JBIKWH010000013.1:0-13837 GCA_044356435.1 Vicinamibacterales bacterium | reverse complement strand
CGCCTGCCGGGTGACCTCGTGCCGGAAGGCAAACAGCCGCTTCAGTTTTCGCTGGACGAAGGGCCGGCCGACCAGCCATCCGATCGCGCCGAACGGCAGCTCGTACTCGATCGTGTCTTCGAGGACGGAGGCCTGCGGCCCTTGCGGAATCATCCGGTGCACGTGCTTCCAGTACCGAAATGGACCGGCCACCTGCAGGTCGGTGAAGGAGCGGCCTTGCTGGTAGTCCCGATGCTCCAGGTCCCACCGCAGGGAGAAGGGCGCCGGGCCCACGCGCAGCGAGACCTGGGCGCCGTCACGAATCCCACCCTCGTGCCGCAGCAGCCGCACGCGTTCCCACGGCGGCGTCAAGCGTTCGAAGGCCCCAGGAGCTTCGTGCCAATCGAAGACGGCCTCGGCTGACGCGGGCAGGCTCGTGGTCGCGACAAACGTGATGCGGCGCATCGGCACCCTCCGAGAGAGCGTTCGCGTCGATCCCGCCTACTTGGCGCGATCCGTCGGGCCGCCCGTCAGCGTCCGCATCTTCCAGATGCTGCCCTGCGAGACCATGTAGAGCGTCTTTCTGTCCGGGCCCGCGAACGCGAGGTTCTGCATCTTCTTGCTGAGCGGGATTCGGCCGAGGAACGCGCCCTGCGCGCTGAAGACATCCACGCCCAGCGGCATCGCCACGAAGATGTTGCCAGCACGGTCCACGGCAAGCCCGTCGGCCTGATACGGAAACGTCTTCCGCGATTCTTCCGTGATCCGGTACTTCGCGAGCTCACGCCGGTTCGCCAGGGACCTGTCCCCCTTCACGTCGAACGCGATCAACGCATCACCGCGCGAATCGTTCACGTAAAGCACGCGGTCGTCCGGGCTGAGCGCGATGCCGTTCGGCATGACGATGCGCGCCTTCGGGTCGGCCGCCTTCCGTGGCGCGCCGGCGCCCGGGGCAAGCGGAATGCGATAGACGTGCGTGGGCTCTTCGTACGCCGGCTTCATCAGCGTGCCGGCGTCGGTCATGAAGACCTCGTCCTTCCGCGAGATGACGAAGTCGTTGCCCTGGAAGAGGCGTTTGCCCTCGACCTCGGTGGCCAGCACCGTGCCGGCATCCGCGCCGGTGAGTACGCGCAGGTGATCGGCCTGCGAGGCCTGCGTGGAGAGCACGAGGCCGATGAGACGGCCCTTGGAGTCCACGCCGAGCGCGCGCGTGCCAGGCGCCTCGACGACGGTCGAGAGCGAGTCGTCGGCGTTGATGCGCGTGATGCGAGGGCTGTTCTGCTCGACGAACACGGCCGTGCCGTCGGGCATGCCGACGATGCCGTCAGCTCCCGGCAGGCCGTCCTTGATGAGGGGCACCGGCGTGCCAGGGGCGATGATGCCCGGGATGCCCTCAGTCATCACCGAGGGCATCGCCTGGAGCTTCGGTCCGAGGATGCTGGCCGTCGATGGGGCCGGCTGGGGCGCCTGCGCCACGAGGCTGGCGAGGCCAGCCGCGCCGGCCAGTAACGCCACCGTTGTCAGCAGACGGCTACGCATTCTCACCCTCCTGCCGCGCGACTGCGCGACGTGCGCTGGAGACGAATCCTACTGGGCCTTGCGTCCGACGCGGACGGTCGCGGCGACGTCGGACGGCAGACCGCCGCTGGCACCGCCGACGTCGAGGTACCGCCACCCTTCCTTCATCTTCTGCTCGATGTTGTCGGGCCGCACCGGGAAGCCGCAGACCACGTTGTGCTTCTTGCAGGCGGCGAGGATCGTGTCGGCGGCGCCCTTCATCTCGGGTGCATCCTCGGTCACGCCCAGCGAGCGGGGCATGTCGCCGAGCACGCCGGCGAAGATCACGCCGACGCCGGGTGTGGACGCAATCTCATCGATGTTCTTCAAGCCCTCGCCCGTCTCGATGAGCAGGATTGAGAGCAGGTCGCCATCGGGATTGAGCGGCCACAGATCCGCACGGTCCGTGTAGTCCGGCACGCCCCAGAACCACGGCGCCGTCTGCGAGCAGCAACCGCGAATGCCGACAGGCTCCCGATACTTCGACGTCTTGAGCGCCGGGTACCGCATCGAGGCAATGGCCGCCATCGCCTGCTGCTTGTTGTCGATGGCGGGGAACTTGATCCCCATCATGCCGAGGTCCAGCAACTGCTTCACGGCCCAGGCCGAGCTTTCACGACCGTAGGGCGCGATACGGACAAACGGCGCGACGTTCGGCTGCGCGTTGCCCTTCTTCACGGCCGTCTGCTTGTCGATCATCCCGATCAGGAAGTTCTTCGCGGCCGTGAAGTCCATCGGCCCGTGCTCCATCTCGAGCCGCACGAAGTCGATGTCGGACCGGGCCAGCGCCCGCGCATTCTCGAACGACAGGTCGGACGTGCTCACGCCCAGCACGGACTTGCCCTGCGCGAGCTTGTCGACCACCGGGTTGATGTGCAGCTTCTTCTGGGCGCTCGGCGCCGGGACGAGCACCGAGATCAGGAGAACTGCGAGCGCCAGCAGGAAGAGGGCGCGGGACAGAAGACGGCTCGTACGGTCTGGCATCGTGGACTCCAGCGGCGGCTACGCAGCCGCATCAGATTGATCAGGAAGCGCCCGAACTATGCCGCGCGCACCGGCGTACCGGCAATCAGGGGAAACCGGTAGCCGATGCCGCGGACGGGCGTGCCTACTCGACCTTGACGCGGAGATTCCGCCAGCGGACGGGAGCGCCTTCCAGCTGCATGCCGAGCGCGCCGGGCTTGTAGTCGTGCTCGCTGAACGTCGAGACCAGCGCGCCATTGATGTAGGTCTTCACGACGCCGGCCTTCGATGCGATCTCCACCTTGTCCCAGGACCCAAGCGGCGTCGCCACCTTCATGTAGGCGTCGTGGTCGTATACGACTTTGCCCTTGCCGCCGATGGCGAACGGCTCACCGAAGTCGTAGTAGCGGCCTTCGATCTCCACGCTCCTCGGGAACGTCCGATGCGGCGGGGTAATGAAGATCAGCGCGCCAGTGCCGCCGAAGTAGAGCTTGTCGTTCGGATCCCAGTCGGCCGGCTTCTCGAACTTCTGCTCGAAGCGGAAGGTGAAGTCGCCATAGGGCTTGTCCCAGTAGAAGTAGCCGTGGATGTTGCACTGGCACACGATCTCGCCGTTATCGACGTGAATCAGATCGGGGGAAGGGGCCGACTGGCCGCAACCGTCGGGCGCGGCCGTGCAGTTGGGATTCACGACGAACTTGATGCCGGTGAAGTCCTTGCCGTTGAAGAGCGACTCGAAGCCCTTCTCGCCGAGGATCATGTTCTTCATCTGCACCGCGTCGGGCCGCAGTTCCTCGGCGCCCGCCGGCAGATTGTTGTTCTCGAGGATGTAGGCCAGGATGTCGGCGCGTGTCTGCTCCGAGATCGCCTTCGTGTTGAACGCCGGCATCGACTGCAGTTTCGAGAAGAGGTGGTAGACCGTCGGGTAGAGCACCTGGCCGTGGTACACGCGTTCGATGAAACGCCCGCCGAAGGTGCGCGGCATGATGAACTTGTTGTTCTCCTCGGAGAACAGCTTTCCGTCCACCGTGTGGCAGAACGCGCAGTTGCGGTTGAACGCCGCCTTGCCGCGGATCGCCTGCGCCTTCGTGTAGTAGCCCGTGGCCTTGAGCGGCTCGACGGTGCGCGTCGCCGGCGCGGCGGAGCCTCCGTTCAGGTCGCCGGTTCCGGCCGCCACGCCACTCTTCTTCAGCATGAACGCCACGATGTCCGCGCTCTGCTGACGCGCCAGGCCGCCGGCGCCATGCAGCGGCATCTGCGTGTAGACGTAGTCGACGAGGTCGTTGAGCGGCCGGCCCTGCCAGCGCGCGGCGAAGGCGGGTCCGGCGACGGCCGGCGCACGATCCCCACCGAGCAACTGCGGCCCGTGGCAGACGGCGCAGTTGCCGCCGTAGAGCGTCTCGCCACGCCCGGCCTGGGCATCGGAGTAGGTGCCGGCCCAACCCGGTGTTGTCTGGGCGGCCTGGCCCTGCGCGCCAGCCTGCATGAGCACGCCAAGAAGGGCACCGACGGTCGTACCGAACAGCAGCAGTTTCTTCATAAGACCTCGAGTCCAAGGCCGCCGAACGCGGCCATCGTCACAGGGGCACTAGTGTGGAGGATGCGCGCGCCTATGGCAACGGCCGGCCGGCGTCGGTAGCATTGCGGTTGGAACGGGCCACGGCGGGTCCGGTGCCCAACGGAGGGAGCATGAGCGGACGCGTGCAGTCGTACGAGACGGACGAGATCGTGGTGACGTTCGACCCAGGCAGATGCACGCATTCAGCCATGTGCATTCGTGGCCTTCCGGGCGTATTCGACGTTTCGCGCAAGCGCTGGATCGATCTGAAGCAAGCCGACGCGGACGCGGTGATGGGCCAGATCGACGCATGCCCCTCCGGCGCGCTCCAGTACATCCGCAAGGCATGACAGACGGCCCCGGCGCGCTCAACCGGCTGGAGGCGGACCTCCTGTCCTGGCTGCACGGCTTCACCGTGGAGATCGCCCCTGGTGACTTCAGCGCGCAGCGGGCACCCCATGCCCGGGTCCGTGCCTGGTTCGGCCTGAGCGAGAGCGAGCTGGCGAGCGTGTGCGCGAGACTCGACGCGCTGGGGTTGGTCACCGACGATGAGACCGGCGTCTGCCTTACGCCCGCGGGTGTGACGCGGCAGGCGTCGCAGCCAGCCACAGTCGCGCCACCGCGTCCCTGAGGCGCGCCGTCAAGGCGGCCTCGTCTTCTCCCTCCTGCGCCAGGATCGGATCACCGAAGACGACCGTCGGTCGAGGGCCGCGCCAGAGCAGGCGGCTCCAGGCGAGAGGCCGGTTCCGCGGCCAGACCTCCCATGCGCCCGTGATCGCGACCGGCACGATGGGCACACCCAGATGGATGGCCAGCAGCGCCGCGCCCTTCTTGAACTTCTTCACGCGGCCGTCCGCCGATCGTTCGCCTTCCGGGAAGAGCATCAGCACGCGCCCCCGCCGGAGGCCTTCCGCCGCGGCCTGCATGGCGGGCAGCAGATGCGCGTCCGGGTCCACGGGTACGACGTTGAGCTGCGCCGCCACCCACCGCATGAGCGGAGATTGGAAGTACTCGGCCGCGCCGACCGCGAAGATGCGCCGGAAGAGACCATAGGGCAGCGACGGCCCCACGAGGAACGGGTCGATGAAGCTCTGGTGGTTCGGGCTGACGATGCACGCACCAGTCCGCGGCAGCCGGTCGAGGCCAACCACGCGCGGCCGACCGATCGTGCGGGTGACGAGCCGCGCGACCGCGAAGTAGAGGGGCGCCGTGACGGGTCTCGGCCGCAGGATCGGGGCCAGCGCCGCCGATGGGTCACCCTCGGTGAGCAGGGTCGCCCAGTCAGCCGCAGCGGACGTCTCGCCCTCCGACTGCTCGAACGCGGCGGCCAGCGCGCGCACGGTAAATGCCTGCTGCGCGACGTCGTCCGGAATGCGCACGCCGAACCGGGCCTCGAGCGACGCCAGCAGTTCCACGCGTTCCATCGAGTCCAGTCCGAGGTCCAACTCGAAGTTCGAGTCGGCGCGCACCTCGACCGCGGACACCAGTTCCCGGACGGCGTCCAGCACGCGCCGCACGTGCGGATCCAGATTCGCGTCGGCCTCCGCGCCCCGCACGTCGGGCTGTGCGCGCTTGATCGCCAGCGTGGCGGCGAGCTGCCGGATGGCCGGACGCTTGAGTTTCCCGGTCGTCGTCCGCGCCAGCGGGTCGAGCACGACGTCGAAGGTCAACACGCGCTTGTGCGGCGGCAGGTTGATGGACACGCCTTCCAGTTCGAAGCGCACCAGCTCCTGCACGTTGACGACCTTGCGCTCGCGGACGACGTCCAGGTCCGGCACCACCACTGCGTGGAGTCGCTCGGCGCCATGCGCGCCCGGTCCCTCGATGCCCAGCACGCTGAGCTCCTTGATCACGGGGGAGGCCCGGTAGTACGCCTCGATCTCCTCGGGATAGATGTTCTTGCCGTTGCCAAGAACGATGATCTCCTTGCTCCGGCCGGTGATGGTGAGACGACCCACCGCGTCCAGCCGGCCCAGGTCGCCGGTGTGGAGCCAGCCGTCCTTCAGCACCTCGGCTGTGGCGTCGGGCCGGTTCCAGTAGCCACGCATGACGACGCCGCCCCGGATGAGCACCTCGCCGTCGTCCGCGCCGGCAGCCGGCGGCGCCACCCGCACCTCGACACCCGCGAGGGGACGGCCCACCGTGGATATCGGGTCACCGAACCGCGTGACCGTCGCCGCGCCGGAGGTCTCAGTCAGTCCGTAGGCCTGCAGGATCGTCAGGCCGAGATCCGAGAGGTCAACACCAACCGCCGGGTCGAATTTCGAACCACCCGTCACGAGCAGGCGCATCGACCGGCCGATCGTCTGATGCACCTTCCCGAAGAAGAGCGGTCCCGCGTTCATGCCGACGGACCGGAGCGCGCGGTTCACACGTGTCAGCACGCGGAAGGCTAGGCGCGTCGCCGCGCCGCCCTTCTTCACCTGATCGAGTACACGGGCGTGGATCAGATAGAAGAACTGCGGCACGCAGGCGAACACCGTCACGCCTTCCTCGTTCAGCGTCCGCAGCAGCTCCTGCGTGTTGAGCGACTCCAGAAACACGACGTGGGCGCCGATCGAGAACGGCAGCAGCAGGTTCGCCATCTGCGCCAGCGAGTGGAAGAGCGGCAACACACCGAGCACGACGTCCGACTCGTCCACCCGCACCACGGAAAAGGCGCCATCCTTCTCGGCGAGCAGGTTGGCGTGCGTCAGCACGACACCTTTCGGATCGGCGGTGGTGCCGGAGGTGTAGAGGATGACCGCTGGTGCGTCCGGCGCGATGTCAAGGTCAGCGCCCTCCGGGACACACCCGGATCCAGCCACCACATCGAGGAGCCCTTGCACCGGCGTCCCCGCATCAGAGCCTGCCCGGCCGGCCGTGTCTCGGTAACGGTCGGACGCGAGGAGCAGCACGGCACCGCTGTCGCGCAGCAGGGTCGTGACCTGCGCGGCGCTGTAGTTCGTGTCGAAGGGGACCGCGATCCCGCCAGTCCGGAGAATGCCGAGGTAGCCCGCGCACCACTCCGCGCTGTTCTCGGCCAGGAGCGCGCACCGGTCACCGGCCGTCAGTCCGGCGGCCCTGAGGTTCGCGGCGGCTCGGCGCGACATCGCGTCCAGCTCCCGATACGTGAAGCGGTGGACTCCCTCGGAACCACGGACGGACACAGCGCGGCGGTCGCTGAAGCGGGCGACGGTCGCGGCGAACTGCTCCGGGAAGCTGCGCATCGTCAGCGCAAGGAGCGACCGAGATCCAGAAGCATCTGATCGGCCGCGTCCACACGGATGGCTCCCGCGCGCGGATATTCGAGGTCGAGAATCACGTAGAACGTGACCGACAACGTCACGCTGAGCAAGAGCATATAGAACCAGCTTCGCAGCTGCGTCCCGCACATCACGTACCCCACGAGCAACGCGCTCACCAGACTCAAGCCCGCGAGCAGGTAGTAGATGACGGTGGGCGGGTGATTCATCGTCGCGCCGGCGCGCATCGTCGCCATATCGAACATCTCGTTGAGGGCAGACAGCAGAAATACTTCTGCCTGCACCGGTGTTTCAGGTCGGTGGAGCGCCTGCATCGCCGCCGCCCAGATCTCGTCCTGCAGCGCCGCGCCCTCGGCCTCGCGCGATGCGATCACCGCTGTATCGGCCTGGTCCCGATACACCGTGGCCCGGACCTCCACATAGCGACGGAACATCTGCCGGAGTTTGGGTTGAAGATCGCCCGGCAGAACGTCGAGCCGGTGATAAGCCGTGCCAATGGCGTTGGTCTCTTCCGTGATCAGGGATCGGCGCGTCTCGAAGCGCGACGCCGCGCCCGAGAACGTGAACGCCAGGAGCAGACCGAGCAAGCCGAAGATGGCCGCCTCGATCGGCCCAGATCCAACGCTCAGACCCGGCTCGTCACGCGCGAGCCGCACCCGTCCGATCCGGCGGCCCACCTCGAAGCATGCCAGCATGCCGGCGAAGAGACCGGCGGCAGTCAGAATGGTTGAAGACGTGAAGCCCATGCGCGCGCAATCTTGCCACACGCACCAGGCTGGGACCGGCGGTGCGACTCGTATCGAGGCGCCTCGATGGGAGCCAGGCGAGAGCGCTAGCGCCGCAGGAGCCTGAAGGCGATATCGCGGCTGCCCACGGCCCGACTGGCGGCCAGCCACACCAGCGTCATCGGCTCGAGATACCTGGCCGCGGCCAACGGCCCGAGGTCCACCGGCTCCAGGCCGACGGCCTCGATGAGCCCCCGGGCTACCGCCTTCGCCTCAGCGTCGTCGCCGCAATAGAAGTTCGTCGCGGCCACGCCGTCATAGGCGGGCTGGCGCAGATTCTCGGCGCCCTGTGCCGTGAAGCTCTTCACCACGCGTGCCCCCGGGAGCAGGCGGGCGTTCACTTCGGCCGCCGAATCGGTGTGCCCGACGGTGAGGCTCGGCCCGGGCCCGATTGCGTTGGTGCAGTCGATGACGATGCGCCCCGCCCAGCTCGGCAGCGCCTGCGCCACCTGCGTCACCGCGCCAAAGGGCGTGGCCAGCGCGATCACCTCGGCTCCGGCGAGCGCCTCGGCCAGTGGCGCCACAGGCACGCCGGTCTCGCTGGCCGTCGCGGCGTGCTTCGGGTCCGCGGCATCCCGCACGCCGAACACGACATCGTGGCCCGCCCGGCGCCACGCCCCGCCCAGCCCCGCTCCAATCCGGCCGCTCCCCGCAATCGCAATCTTCATGACGCCCCCTCAGCGGCCCAGCGCCGCCACGACTTCCCGGGCCGTCTCTTCGCCCGAGAAGTTCTGCTGACCCGTGATCAGATTGCCATCCCGCACGGCAAAGCCACGCCACAGGCCAGCCTGCACGTAGTTGGCACCGATGGCCTTCAGGCGATCCTCGATGCGCCACGGCATCAGGTGCGTGCCCTCGGGCAGCGCTCCCATGCTCCACACGGCCTGGTCCGCGAAGTCTTCCTCGACGTTGGCGAAACCGGTAACGGTCCTGCCCGCCGCCAGGTACTCGCCCGAGGAGAGCCGGGCGAAGGCGAGCAGCGCCACTCCGTGGCAGAGCGCGGCCGTGACCTTACCCGCCTCGTAGAACCGGACAAAGGTCTGCTGGAGCGCGGTGGCGTGTTCGAAGGCAAACATCGGCGCCTGCCCACCCGCGACGACCAGCGCATCGAAACGCGCCAGGTCGATATCACGCACGGGCGGGGTGTCCTCCACCAGCGCCACCAGTTCCGGTGTGTGCAGGAAGCCCTGCGTGATGAGGTCGGTGCGACTGTAGCCGCTCGGGTCGTTGGGGTCACTGAGCGCGTCCGGCTGGCAGGGGCCGCCGTCAGGGCTGAAGACATCGACCTCGTAGCCCGCTTCAGTGAAGACGTGCCACGGGTGCGTCAGCTCACTCCACCAGAAGCCCACGGGCCAGCCCGTGGTCGAGGACTGTGCGGGATTGGCGATGACGATGGCGACGCGGCGCCGCGCCGAGGGGCGAGACGGGTTGGTGTCCTTGAGGCTCATGACTCTCCTTGCGATGTGCCTCCACGCTAGGAGATACAGGCCACTCAGGGAAGTATGTACATTCAGGTGACATACTCACCGTTTGGAGCCTGTGCACGATGCCGGAGTTTGAATTCGACGGCCGCCGCTACAACAATCCCGTGGAACTGGCGCAGGACGTGATTGGCGGCAAGTGGAAGATGCCGATCCTCTGGCGCCTCCAGAAGCGCGTGTGGCGCTACAACGAACTCCGGCGGGAGCTGCACGGCGTCTCGCACAAGATGCTCACCCAGCAACTGCGCGAGCTCGAACAGCACGGCCTGATCACGCGTACCGTGCATCCCGTCGTGCCGCCGCATGTGGACTACGCCATCACGCCACTGGGGGTCACCACGCTACCGGCCATCGAAGCCCTGCGGGAGTGGGGCCAGCACTACCGCCGTAAGCGCGCCCGGGCGTGACGAGGACGGTGTGCCGTTGCCGCGCCGGCTGCCGCCACGGCGGCCACGATGGCCGCCGTGATGGCGTGTCTCCGTGTCAGGCCAGCGCCGCCGGACCCATGTCGGCCGCCGGGGGCTGAGCCACCGGTTCGTCGGGCACCCGGCCGCGACTGCGGCGCAGCACCCAGAAGGCCGAGCCCAGGCCGACCGTCCACGCGAGATACTCCACGATGGCGCCCAGCACGCCAAGCGTGCCGCCGATGAAGCCCCCGACGAAGCCGCCGCCGAGCATCCCGAAGGCGCGCCCCAGCACCGAGAGCAGCATCACCGCCGCGACGCCCACCGCCGTCTGCACATAGGGGCTCTCGCTGTGGATGCCGACGCGCGGGCCCACGACGGCTCCCAGATGCAGCGCCACTCCCGAGAAGCCGAGCAGCGCGCCCACCAGCACCAGCACCAGCGCGAAGGGCAGCAGAAGCAGAAGCGGGATACCGATGATGGAGACCGCCAGCACGACCACCGTGATGACGAGTACCGGGACGAAGAGCACCTGCATCAGCAGGCCCAGACCGCCCGAGCGCACCGGCTCAGCCGAGGCCCGCGCGGCCATCGGCCGCACATAGCGCCCGCCGAAGGCCACCGCGAGCAGCGCGAAGACGATGAGGAGCGCGCTGCGGAACAACTGTCCGAAGAAGCTGCCGACCCGCGACATCGCGCCCCAGAACGGCGCGTTCTTCCACCCCCGGCCGGGGACGTTGACGCCACCCCGACCGTCGCCCACGCCCACTTCCTCAATCTTCCCCTCCACGCGCGAGCCGGCTTCACGGTGCAGCGATCCGCCCGCCACGGAGACATCCCCTTCCACCACCGACTTCGGCCCGAGCGTCAGCGTGCCGCCGACCACGCTCACATCGCCTTCCACCGTGCCCTGAAGATCTGCCGTGCCGCCCACGACGACCAGCTCGTCCTCCACCGTGCCGAGGATGCGGGCCGTACCGCCGAAGACCACCACTTCGCCAGCGACGCGGTCACCCTCCTTCACGGTCACGTTGCCGCCGAACTTCACGATGCCGTCGCGGTCGCCACTGCGGCGCCGGTCGCGGCTGTCGTCCTCCGGCGTTGCCGGAGGCGTGGGCGGCACCGGGGGCTCGGGCACGATACCCGCGCCTCCGGGCACCGCGCCGGTCAGCGTGACCAGGCCCGCCGTGTCGAGATACGTGATGCGCAGGACGAGGTCGGCGTCGGCGCCGAGCTTCGCGCGCACGTCCTTCGCCGTGGCGGCCTCGCCATTGATGCTCACCGCACCGTCGCGCACTTCAATCAGCCGCACCCCCGCGATCGACTGCTTCGGCACCAGGCCGACGCCCCCGGTCAGCGTGACGACGTCGAACCGCGCACGCGCCTGCTCGCGCAGGGCGGCGACATCCGTCTGGGCCGCCGCACCCGTTGCCAGTGCCAGCGTGAGGATCACCGCCGTGACGATGCTGCCCACCAGACCTTTTCCACTCATACGTGTGCCTCTTCCTGTGCGGCGCGCTCGTCACCGAGCAACCGCGTCATGCCGTACATCGCCGTCGCGCCCACCAGTTGCAGCCCGACCAGCACCGCGACGGAGCGCGGCGTCGTCGCCGCCCGCGCCACCGCCGACCCCAACTTCTCCAGCACGGACCACCACCACAGACCACCGCCCACGGTGTCCGCCGTCCACAACACGCCGCGCACGCCGGCCACCAGCCCGTCGGCCAGCAGCGTCATGACGAAGGCTCCACCCAGGCTGACGCTGACCGCCGAGACCGTCACCGCCAGCAGCGCCACCGCCGCGCGCACCGCCCAGGCCATCCGGCGCTGCCGGCGACGACGCGCATGCACCGCCGCCATCGTTCGCTCGATGAACGCCGGCGCCGCCGCCTCGCCGGGCAGCCCCGCGATGAGGCTCGCAAAGACCTCCTCGGCTGTGGTCTCGCGGCCGTGGTCCTCGGCCTCAAGCCACTCGCGCCACTGGTCGTCAGGATGAATCTGCATGTCGCTGGCACTCCCTCTACGGGCGGTCTTCCGACAGGGTTTCAACCGGCTGCCGGCCCCAACCGGCCGCGCTCATCAACCCGGCCATCTCCTTGCGGGCGCGGAACAGGTAGGTCTTCACGGTTCCGGCGGGGATGCCCATCACGGTGGCGATCTCCTCCACCGGCAGCTCCTCCCGGTACCGGAGCACCACCACCTCTCTGTACTCGGGCCGGAGATTGGCCATCGCCGCCTCGAGCGCGCGCGTCAGCGCGCCGTGCTCCGCCGCGGCATCAGGGGCGGCGAGCCGGACCGGGTCCGCGAAGCCGGGGTGCCCGTCTTCCTCGAGCGCGTCGAGCGAGACGGCAGAAACACGCTTGCGACGCAGGTGATCGACGGTGATGTTGTGGACGATCTGGAAGAACCAGGAGGAAAAGCGGAATTCGGGCTTGTAGGTGGAGAGGCGGTCGAAGGCGCGGGCAAAGGCTTCCTGCGCCAGGTCTTCGGCCAGAGCGCGGTCGCGCACCATCCGCGTGGCGAGGTTGATCGCCGGGCCGGCGTAGCGCTCGACGAGCACCCGGAAGGCCTCCTCCGAGCCAGCCAGCGCCTGCGCCGCGAGATCTGAGTCGCTCACCATTACCCTCCGCACTCTACGGGGTTGGCCGGCAACGGGTTTCAGAATCTGGGTGCGCCAGCCTCCGCGTCGCAACCTCTGGCATTTCCTTGCCGTATAGGTAGGTGGTGAGTGACAATCTCACGCGTTTCTAACGCTTTTGCCGGCGGCCTCCCGCTCGCCTGGTACCAAGGAGTGACCTGTGAAGACGCAGAATTCGGCTCGCATCTTGTGTTCGGCGCTGGCAATCGGAGGCCTGTTCGTGGCGTCCGTGGCTCAGGCCCAGACGCAGAAACCGGCAGGGGGTGCCGTGAAGTCCTTCTACGACCTGAAGACCGAAACGCTCGATGGTAAGCCCGCCGACCTCGCCACCTACAAGGGCAAGGTTGCACTGGTGGTGAACGTGGCCAGCAAGTGCGGGTACACCCCGCAGTATGAGGGCCTCGAGAAGCTGCACCGGGAGATGAAGGGCAAGGGCGTGGCCCTGCTCGGCTTCCCCAGCAACGACTTCGGCGGCCAGGAGCCCGGCACGGCTGAAGAGATCGCCACCTTCTGCAAGAACACCTACGACGTCACCTTCCCGCTCTTCTCCAAGGTCCAGACGAAGCCCGGCGAGAAGCAGTCGCCGATCTACGCGCACCTCGGCAAGGCCTCGGGCAACCTCCCCGCGTGGAACTTCAGCAAGTATGTGATCGACAAGAACGGCAACGTCGTCGCGTTCTTCCCGAGCAAGACCACGCCGGATGCACCGGAGCTCAAGGCCGCGCTCGAAAAGGCCCTCGCCGCGAAGTAAGCGTCAGGCTTCTGGACCGCGAGCCTCCGGGTTCGCGGTCCACTCGCTCCCCGCCTCGGGTACCATCTCCACCCATGTGGATCCTGCGCACCGTCGGGCAGCCGACGGAAACGACCTTCCGGCTTCTCCCCTCCAGCACCAAGACCATCGGCCGCGCCACCGGCGCCGACTTCATCCTCGATGAATCGCTCATCTCGCGCGTCCACTGCCGCGTGGAGGTGAACATCTCCGGCGACCTCGACATCACCGACCTCGGCAGCACGAACGGCACGTTCGTGAACGGGAACCGCATCACCGCGGCGCGGCTCGTGCCGGGAGACCGGTTCACCGTCGGGCGGGTGGAGCTGATCGCCCTCAAGGATCAGGACTAGGGATCGGCGAGTGGCACCGCCGTCCGGTCTTGAGACCGGCGAGGCCCGGCGGTAGTGTGAGCGCGGAGGCTCACATGAACATACAGAGGCGCGCGGCGGTGCTGG
>JBIKWH010000205.1:0-4460 GCA_044356435.1 Vicinamibacterales bacterium | reverse complement strand
CGAAGCTTGCCGTGCGGATGGGCACGATACTCGGTCTGAAGGGGCACCTGCTCGACGACCTGCAGCACGCGGCGCTGCTGCACGATGTCGGCAAGATCGCCGTCGCGGACGCGGTGCTGGATACCGAGCGTCCGCTGACGGCACCCGAACTCGACATTCTGCGGACGCACGTGACGCTCGGCTTCCAGATCGTGTCCGAGGTGCCCGCGCTGCGCCACCTTGCGCCGATCATCGTCGCCACGAACGAGCGCTTCGACGGCTCCGGCTTTCCCGCCGGGCTGGCGGGGGAGGACATCCCGCTCGGCGCGCGGATCATCGCCGTCGCCGACGCGTGGGACTCCCTGGCCACCGCGCGGCGGATGGCCGGCCGGCTCGGGGCTGACGCGGTCAACGCCGAACTGGTGCGCGGCGCGGGGTCCGATTTTGATCCGGACGTCATCCGGACGTGGCTCAGCGTCGGAGAGGAGGGGTTGTGCTCGTAATTGTCGGCGCGGTCGTCGTCATCGGTGCCGTGCTCGGCGGCTTCCTCATGGCCGGAGGGTCGCTGGCCGTACTCATTCAGCCGTCGGAGTTTGTCGTCATCGGCGGCGCCGCGCTGGGCAGCATGCTGATCAGCACACCGATGGCCGTGCTGAAGGACATCGGCAAGCAGATCGGCGGCGCCATGGGCGCGGGTCTGACGAAGGCCGACTACGTGGAGCTGCTCTCGCTGCAGTACCAGGTGTTCAAGCAGGTGCAGCAGGGCGGCGCGATGTCGCTCGAAACGCACTTCGATGAACCGGACAAGAGCAGCATCCTCTCGAAGTACCCGAAGTTCCTGAAGTGGCACGAGGCGGTCGACTTCCTGGCGGACTCGGTCAAGGTCATCATCGTCGGCGGCATCGCGCCGCACGACCTCGAAGCGTTGCTCGACGAAGACCTGAAGGCGCATCACGACGAGGCGCTCAAGCCCGCGGCCGCCCTGACCAAGATCGGTGACGCGCTGCCCGGGCTGGGCATCGTGGCCGCCGTGCTCGGCATCGTCATCACGATGGGTCACATCGACGCGCCGCCAGCCGAAATCGGTCACCACGTCGGCGCGGCGCTGGTCGGCACGTTCCTCGGGATTCTGCTGTCCTACGGTTTCCTGCAGCCCCTGGCCGGCATGCTCGAGGAAAAGGTGAACGCCGACGGCGCCTACTTCATCTGCATCAAGGCCGGGTTGCTCGCGACCTACAAGGGCAACCCGCCGGCCATCGCGATCGAGTTCGCGCGGCGCGTGCTCCCGCATGAAGTCCGCCCGTCGTTCACCGACACGGAGAAGTTCTGCAAGGCAGCGGCGGCCGGTGGCGCCGGCGGCGCGGCGAGCATGCCCGCGGCGGCGTAGGGCGGCGAGATGTCCACGACGCCCGCGCCGATCGTCATCATCAAGAAGAAGGTCCACGGTCACGGTGGACACCACGGCGGCGCCTGGAAGGTGGCGTACGCCGACTTCGTGACCGCCATGATGGCGTTCTTCCTCGTGATGTGGATCGTGGGGCAGAGCGCACAGACCAAGGACGGCATTGCGCAGTACTTCCGCGACCCCGGCGTGTTCGAGACGTCCAGGGGCAATGGCCTGCTGCCGGGCACGGGCGACACGCCGAAGGAAGTGCCGCCATCCGGAGGCAACGGCCCGATGACCGGCGCCGCCGAGCAGATCCGCCGCGCGCTGGAGGCGATGCCGTCCTTCAAGAACGTCTCGGACCGGATTCAGATCAGCGTCACGCCCGAAGGACTCCTGATCGACATCGGCGACCGCGACGGCGACAGCTTCTTCGCCAGCGGCAGCGCCGACCTGCAGCCGGTACTGGTCGACATTCTGCTCGTCATCGGCCAGGAGCTGGCCACTTTCGGCAACCCGGTCGTCGTTGACGGCCATACGGACAACCGCCACTACCGGGCGCAGGGCGGCTACGACAACTGGACGCTCTCGGCGGACCGCGCCAATCAGGCCCGGCGGATTCTGACCCACGCCGGGATGAAACCGGCCCAGTTCGACGCGGTGCGGGCCTATGCGGACACGCGCCCCGTGCCCGGCAGCAAGGCCGAGGACCCGCGCAACCGGCGCATCGCGATCCTGGTCAAGTCCGGGCCGGCCGCACCGGAAGATGCCGCCCCGGACGGTGCCGCCGTGGCGACTCCTGTGCAGTCGCGCGCAGCCACCACCGGGCCATAGAGCCCTGCCAACGCCGGGCAGCACCGCTCAGCGAGGATGCGATTCTGTGAGCGGCCAGCAATACCGTAAGCACTTTCCGCCAAAAAACGCGTCCCTGCCCCTACGGCCGTAACACGCTCGCGCCGAGAACGTTACCAGGACCCGGTAGGGTCTCCTGGCTGATGTACGAACTCCCGCGCGTCTCGCTCTCCACTGTTCCGCGCCGCGCCCCGGCGTTGCGGCTGCTCGTCGTCGAGCGCCAGCCGCACGCGACCCGGCGCATCGAGCATGCGCTGCAGGCCCACGCCGGCACGACCGTTCGCGTCACGGCCGTCGCGCGGGCGCTCGACGACATCGGTCCGATCGTCGGCCTGGGTATGACCGACGCGGTCGTCATCGGCGACGGTTTTCCGATCGAAGCCGTCATGGGCTGGCTGACCCTCCACCTGCGCAGCACGTCCGCGCCGGTGATTCTCCTGACCTCGGGCGACCCGGCCGTGGAAGAGCACGCGCTGGCTGCGGGCGCCGCGGACTGCCTGACGGCCGCCGACGGGGGTGCGCGGCTCGGCCGCGCCGTGCGCCTGGCCGTGGCCCGGAAACGTGCGACCGCGCCCGTCGTCACCCGCGACGCCGCGCTCAGGCAGACGCTGAAGCTCGAAGCGATCGGGCGCCTGGCCGGCGGCGTGGCCCACGACTTCAGCAACCTGCTCACGATCATGATGGGCGCCACCGAGCGCATGCTCGACAGCCTGCCCGCGGGCACGCGCTCGCACGACGAAGCGGACCTGATCCGGGTGAGCTGCGAGCGCGGCGCGGGGCTGACGCGGCAGCTCCTGGCATTCTGCCGCCGACAGCCCTCGGCACCGCGGGCCATCGACCTTCGCGCGCTGATGGCCTCGGCGGGCCGCCTGCTGGCGCCGCTCATTGGCGAGCACATCTTCCTGGTCATCGAGGCGCCGGCCGACGTGTGGCCCGTCAGCGCGGACCCGCTCCAGTTCGAGCAGGTCGTCATGAATCTCGTGCTGAACGCGCGCGACGCCATGCCCTCGGGCGGTGCGTTGACGCTGCGGCTCCGCAACGCGTGCGTGGACGAGACCCCGGGCGCGTCCGGGCACCCGGCCCCGGGCGAGTACGTCCTGCTCGAGGTGATCGACAGCGGCGTCGGCATGTCGGGCGAGACGATGGCGCGCGCCTTCGAGCCGTTCTTCTCGACCAAGGACGAGCAGCACGGCACCGGCCTCGGCCTCGCGACCGTGCACGACATCGTGCGCGAACTGGGCGGGCACGTCCGCATCGACAGCGCGCTCGGCCGCGGCACGACCGTGGGGGTCTACGTACCCCGCTGCCATCAGGAGAGTGCACCGGTGGCGCCGGACCGGCCGGAGTCGCCGCTCCGCGGCACGGAGACGGTCCTGCTGACCGAGGACGAAGCCGCGATCAGGGACCTGGTCCAGACGATCCTTGAGCGCCACGGCTACACGGTGATCGCCGCCGGGGGGCCCGCTGACGCCACGGCGCTCGCGGAGTCGTGCCTGCAGCCGATTGACCTGCTCGTGACCGACATCGTGATGCCCGGCGGCACGGGTCCCGAGCTGGCCGATCGACTCCGGGAGCGGCGGCCGGGCCTGAAAGTGCTGTACATCTCGGGCTATCCCTCCCGGGAGGCCACGCCGCACGGCATCCAGGGTCCAGGCACGACGTTCCTGCCGAAGCCCTTCACGCGCCACGTCCTGCTGCGTGCTGTCCGCGACGCCATCGACAACAGCGGCATCGCAGACACGCCGGCTCCCGCGCAGAGCTAGCCGAGCCGCTCGGTCAGGTCCCGGTCCGGCACTGCCGGGCGTGGAGGTGCATGCGCGTGTCGTGCGCTCACTGCGCGCCCATGAACAAACGGGCACGGCCCCCCGGGCGCTCCCGCCAGACTCCGCGTTGGTCTCCGCAGCGGTCCGGCACCGCCGGGTGTGGGCGGGTGAATGCGCGTGACGAGCGCGAATCAGTCTGTACAGGAGCCGGGCGCGGTTCACGGGCGCGCAGTGAGCGCACGACACGCGCATCGCCCGTCCGCGCCCGGCGTCACCCGGACCGGGGGAAACCCAGTGAGACCTACGCCGCGGCGCGTTCGCTCTGGGCGAGGCCGCGGAGCGTGATGCGGAAGGTGAGGCCCGCGGGGCGCGTGTGGACCTGGAGCGCCATGGCGTGTCCGGCGCGGCCGGCCCGTTGGGCCAGCGGTGTCATCAGCACGCCAGGCGCCGCCGAGGAGGCGAAGCCGGCGGCCGTCAGGCCC
>JBIKWH010000204.1:0-4472 GCA_044356435.1 Vicinamibacterales bacterium | reverse complement strand
CAACCAGTCGAATCACACCCTCGCGGCCAACGTCCGCTTCAGGTGGGAATACATCCCCGGCAGCGAGCTGTTTGTTGTCTACAACGACCAGCGCGACACACTGAACCGCGTCGGATTTCCCGACCTGCAGAACCGGTCCTTCATCGTGAAGGTCAACCGGGTCTTCCGCTACTAGGTTCAGCTCAGGCTGGTCCACGTGCCTTCGCACCGGCGCCTCCTCCTCGGGCTCGGTCTGCTGCTCACCCTCGGGGTGCTCGGAACGACCGGGTACGTCCTGATCGAAGGGGCAGGCTGGTGGGACGCGGTCTTCATGACCGTGATCACGCTCACGACCGTGGGCTACGGGCTGGTCTTCCCGCTGAGTTTCGGTGGCCAGGTCTTCACGGCCGTGCTCCTCGTCGTGGGACTCGGGCTGTTCCTGTTCCTGGTGACGGATATTGCCCGGACGATTGTCGAAGGGGAGTTGCAGCAGGTACTCGGTCGGGCCAGGAGGTCGCGGATGATTGGCAGGATGCAGGGACACGAGATCGTCTGCGGCTACGGCCGCATGGGCCGCGCCGTGGTCGCCGAACTCAGGCGGTCAGGTCGCGAGGTCATCGTCGTCGACAACAACTCCGATCGGATCGCGGGGCTCGCCGAGTCGGGGTTCCCGTACGTGTCCGGGGACGCGACCGCCGTCGAGACCCTGCAGCGTGCCAATGTCGCGTCGGCCCGCGGGTTGGTGGCGTGTCTGAATGACGACGCCCACAACGTGTACACCGTGCTGACCGCACGTTCGCTGAATCCGACCCTGTTCATCGTGGCGAGGGCCGCCGAGGCCGAAGCCGAGCGGCGTATCCTGCAGGCCGGTGCCGACCGCGTGGTGAATCCCTATCAGATCGGGGGGAACCGGCTGGCCCATATGGTGGTCAAGCCCACGGTCGTGAACTTCTTTGACGCGTCGCTACGAGGTGACACCGACCTGCAGCTGGACCAGTCCGTGCTGCGGGACGGTGGCCCGCTCACGGGGCTGACGCTCGCCGAGGCCGATGTCCGCCGTCGGTGGGGACTCGGCGTGGTGGCCGTCCAGCGCGCGGACGAGGTGCTCCAGAACCCACCCTCGGACTTCCGGCTCACGACTGGGGACGCGCTGATCGTGTTCGGCACCCTCGCGCAGATCCGGGCCTTCGACGAGGCGTGCGGAAACGGCGCCGGCCCCCCGCGCCGCTGACACGCGCGGCGTCCCGCTCCCTCTGGCCGCAGGCACTTCAGCTGCGTTCCGGTGTGAAATTCCCCTCTGGAGCGTGCTACCATCCGCGAGACACGCACCACCCTCTCTCTCCAAGGAGATTCAATGGCCAAGAAGGCGACCAAGAAGAAGGCTGCGAAGAAGGCTGTGAAGAAGGCAGTCAAGAAGGCTGCAAAGCCCGCAAAGAAGAAGAGCGCGCGCAAGCCGAACGCGGCGTTCATGCGCGCGGTGGCACCGGACTCGGTCCTCGCAGCGGTCGTCGGTGACAAGCCGCTCCCGCGGACGGAGCTGACCAAGAAGCTCTGGGCGTACATCAAGAAGAACAAGCTCCAGGACGTGAAGAACAAGCGGAACATCAACGCGGACGCCGCGCTCAAGGCCGTCTTCGGCGGCAAGGCGACCGTGAACATGTTCGAGATGACGAAGCTCGTCAACAAGCACGTCAAGTAGACGTCCCCGGACGTCTGCAGGATGACGGTGAGCACCAGTGGCACACCCGTCCTGAGCGTGGCCGGCGCGTCGCTCGTCAGGGGCGACGCGCAGGTCCTCCACCACATTTCCTTCACGGTCCACGCGGGCGACCACACCGCGATCCTGGGACCGAACGGCTCCGGCAAGTCTTCCCTTATCAGGCTCCTCACGCTCGCGGATCACCCGCGTGCCTCGGTGTCCCATCCTGAGCCCGTGCGCTGGTTCGGCCGGGGGCGCATCGAGCGCACCGAGCTGATGCGCCGTGTCGGGCTCGTCTCGGCCGACCTCGATACCGGCTTCGCGCAGAGCAGCGCCCGCGGTCGGGTGCGCGTCGTCGACGCCGTGGTCTCAGGGTTGCTCGGCAGCGAGGGCGTGTTCGCGCATCAGACCGTCTCCGCTGCGGACCGTGCGAAGGCCGACCGCGCGATCGAGGCCGTCGGACTGACGCACCTGGCCGGTCGCCTGCTGCCCTCTCTCTCCGTCGGCGAGCGCCGCCGCGCGTTGATTGCGCGCGCGATGGTGGGGGCACCAGACCTGCTGCTGCTGGACGAGCCGACCACCGGTCTGGATATCACGGCGCGACACGACCTGCTCGAGGCGGTGCGGGCCGTGTGCCGAACCGGGACGACGCTCCTGCTGGTGACGCATCACGTCGAGGAGCTCATTCCTGAGATCGCGCGCGTCCTCCTCCTCAAGGAGGGGCGTCTGATCGCCGACGGTCCGCGAGAGACGGTGCTGACCGGACCGAAGCTCAGCGGTGCATTCGGCCGGGACATTGAGGTTCTACATTTTCCTGGGCACTCTCAGGCACAGGTTGTGACACGGTCGTCAGCGCCCCCGAAACCCTTTACACCGCTGTAGTAACCTCCGGCAAGACCGCGCGGATCGCGGGACATTCCGCATGCAGGCCGGGCTCTTCTCCCTCGTGTACCTCGTGGCCGGACTGGTCGCGTTCGCTGCGGCGGTCGTCGTCTGGCCACGCCGGCACGCTCCCGGCGGCACGCCGCTGACCCGCCTGCTGCTGGCTGTCTCGTGGTGGGCGCTCTGCGACACCTTCGAAGTGCGGGCCGAGTCGGTCGAGGCGCGGCAGTTCGTCTCCCAGATTCAGTACCTCGGCGTGGTGTCCGCGTCGCCGTTCTTCTTCATGGCTGCGCGCGAACTCACCGGCGCGGACGACAAGCTCCGTCCGTGGCTGAGGGTCGCCATCTGGGGCGTGCCGCTGACCGCGCTCGTGATGGCGTGGACCAACGCCTGGCACCACGGGATCTGGGCGGCGATCGACCTGGTGCCCGGCGAGGCGCTGGCGCTCTACCGCTATGGCTGGTTCTTCTGGATTCTCATGGCTCAGCACTACGCGTTGAACGTCGGCGCGGCCGTGCTGCTCATCCGCTCGCTCTCGTCGGTCGCGCATGACTTCCGGCAGGCGACTGCCGTGGTACTCGTGGTCATCGGCGTACCGTGGGTCGCCAACGTGATTTCGGTCTTCAAGCTGGGGCCGTGGCCGGGGTTCGACCTGGTGGCGATTGCCGTCGGCATCAGCGGAGGACTCCTCGCCTGGCTCGTCCTGCGGCAGGGGCTGCTGGACCTGGTGCCGCAGGCCCGCGCGGCCTTCATGCGGGCGATGAGCGACGCCGTGATGGTGCTGGATGCCCGCGGCCGCGAGGTCTTCGCGAACCGCGCGGCCGATGACCCCCGGCTCGTGGACCGATCCGCCCTGGTCCGGCTGATGGGCTATCCGTCCTGGCAGCGTGTGCCTGATACCTACGATGCCGACATCGCCACACCGGGCGGCACGCTGTCGATCCGGATCGTGCCCGTGGCGGATCGCTGGGGCGCCCGGTCCGGACGCCTCATCGTGATGCGGTTCAGCGACACGCACGCGGAGCCGGCCGCGCATCACGCCGGCGCCCATCTGCTCCCGATTTGCGCGGGCTGCCACAAGCTGCGCACTGAGCTCGGGCGCTGGGTGCATGCCGAGGCGTATCGCAGTCCCGACACGCAGGTCGAGTTCACGCACGGCATCTGTCCGGTCTGCGTCGCGCGGCTCTACCCTGAGCTGAGCGCGGCCGTCTAGGTCCACGGGAGCGCAGGTGGGGTATATCGACTCGAGTCTGCTGCCGGGGGAGCGCGTGGTGGCACGCGCGCATCTGCATCCGGTCGTCTACGCCAGGGCGGCGGCCGTGGCCCTGACCGGCGCCCTCCTGCTCGTGCTCGCCGACACCATCGGCCTGCCGGCAGTGGTCGGCGCCGTCGCCGTGGCCGCGGGCCTTCTGCTGGCGGTCTCACCATGGATCGAGGCGAGGACCTCGGAGTTCGGCGTCACCGACAAGCGGGTCGTGATCAAGACCGGCTTCGTCCGGCGGCGCACGCTCGAACTGCTGCTGCGGCAGATCGAAGCCATCTCCGTGGATCAGACGGTGACCGGTCGAATCCTCAACTACGGGACGGTGTCGCTCTCCGGGACCGGGGGAGTCAAGGAAACCTTTCACGCGATTGCCAGGCCGCTCGAGTTCAGGCGGGCGATTCAGGCGCAGAGCGTGGCGAGAGACCATGGCGGCGATCCAGCCGTGCCGTCCGCGTAGCGCACCCCGGCGCGACGGCACGCGCACGCGGCATGCCCGCTGTCAGTGGGTCATCGCGTAGAGCAGCACGTCGATGCCCAGACCGTAGCCGTTC
The DNA here is from genome assembly GCA_044356435.1 of Vicinamibacterales bacterium. Taxonomy (GTDB): domain Bacteria; phylum Acidobacteriota; class Vicinamibacteria; order Vicinamibacterales; family UBA2999; genus CANKJK01. The sequence continues at coordinate 97 of JBIKWH010000204.1, read as the reverse complement.
ACCGAATACAGACGGAAGTAGTCCGGGTCCTCACCCTCGCGTTCCCACGAGTCGCCGATGTCCGTGTTGTGGCTCATGAAGACGAGCACGCGGCCGT
>JBIKWH010000008.1:0-15320 GCA_044356435.1 Vicinamibacterales bacterium | reverse complement strand
AGCGTGCTCATGCCGTGACCTCCGTGCCGGTGCCGGTCTTCACGCCCTGCCTCGGGTCGAGGCTCTTGAGGCCCGTGCGGCCGTTCACGATGTAGACCTTCCGGACGCCGCCCTTCAGCGCGTCCCGGCAGGCGTTGAGCTTGGCGATCATCCCGGCGTTGGCCGTGCCGCTGGCGATCATGGCCTTCGCGGCCCGCCCGGACAGGACGGGGATGGTCGTGCCGGTGTCGTCGAAGACGCCCGAGGTGCCGCCCGAGATCACGAGGGCGGCCGCGCCGGTGGTCACGGCCAGATGCGCGGCCAGGACGTCGGCGTTGACGTTGAGCACGTCGGCCTTGGCGGTCGCGCCGAGGCACGCGATGACCGGCACGAAGCCCGACGAGAGCAGCGCGCGCAACAGAACCGGTTCCGTCTTCTTCGCGGGGACGCCCACCAGGCCCAGGCTGACCGTGGCGCCGCTGGTGGCCACAAACGGCGGAGCGGGCTTCATCACCGCCACCCCGGCATCCGCGCCGGTCAGGCCGACCGCGGCCACCTTCGCTTTGCGGGCTGCCGTGACGAGCCGCGTGTTGAGCGTGCCGCCGAGGACGGAGGTGACCACGCCGAGCGTCGCGGCGTCGGTCACCCGCAGGCCGTCAATCTGGACCTTCGCGATGCCGTGCTGCGCGAGGGCGGCGTCGATCTCCTTTCCGCCTCCGTGGACGACCACGACGCGCGCCTGCCTGGAGAGCCGGGCGATCGCCGCGGCCACCAGCGCCAGATCCGCGTGGTCTTCGAGCAGCTCTCCGCCGAGCTTGAGGACCCAGGTCGGTGTGCGCGCCGTCTTCCGGGCGGCCATCAGAGCAGGCCCGTCCGCTGGTCCAGGCCCAGCACGACGTTCATGTTCTGCACGGCTTGTCCCGCGGCGCCTTTGACGAGGTTGTCGAGGCAGGAAATCAGAATCACGCGGTTCGTGGCCGCGTCCACCTTCCAGCCCACGTCGCAGAAGTTCGTGTGGGCCACATGCTTGATCTCGGGCAGCGTGGCGCCGGTCAGCCGGACGAAGGGCGCATCGGCGTACGCCTTCGCCATGGCCGCATCCACCGCTTCCGGCGTTGTGCCGGGCACGAGGGTGGCGTAGATCGTCTCGAGGATGCCGCGGTCCAGCGGCACCAGGTGCGGCACGAAGACGACGCTCCGGCCGAGTTCCTGGGCGATCTCGGGACCATGGCGGTGCGAGAACAGCCCGTAGGCGGCCACCGACCCGTGGTTCTCGGAGAAGTGCGTGCGATCGCTCGGCGCCTTGCCGGCGCCGGAGACACCGCTCTTGGCGTCCACGATCACGTCACCGGTGAGCAGGCCGGCATCCGAGAGCGGCGAGAGCGCGATGAGGGCGGCGGTGGGATAGCAGCCGGGACACGAAATCAGCCGCGCGGTCTTCATCGAGACGGCGTCCCGCTCGGCCAGGCCGTACACCGTGCCGTCGGGCAGCGGACCCGTGGCCGGATACCACTTCGTACGGTGGGCGTCGTCGCGGATGCGGAAGGCGCCCGACAGGTCGATCACGCGCGTGCCGCCGGCGAGCAGCTTCGGCGCCACTTCCGCCGAGGCGGCCTCGGGCAGCGCCAGGAAGACGATGTCGTTCTCGGCAATCAGGCGGTCGATGTCGAGCGGGACGACCGGGTCGTCCCAGATGCGCACCAGCGCCGGCAGCGGACGGGGGGCGCTCGTGGCCCCGGAGGACATGGCGGCGGTCAGCGTGACGGCGGGGTGTCGGGCGAGGATGCGGACCAGCTCCTGCCCGGCGTATCCGGTGGCGCCGGCAATGGCGACGCGGGTGGTGGCGACAGACGTGGTGGCCATGGATGAGGATATCTCTATTCAGGGAAAGGCATATTTATACAGCAGCGGTGTTATGCTGTCGAGCCGTTGGGTCTGAATAGTTATTCCTTATGAAAGCGCAGCGTCAGCAAGCCATTCTCGAGGCCGTAGGACAGGAGCCCATCCGCAGCCAGGAACAGCTCCGGCGGCGGGTGAAGGCGCGCGGCTTCGACGTCACGCAGGCGACGCTCTCGCGCGATGTCCGGGAGCTGGGCCTGATGAAGGGCGGCGCGGACGGCGCGTATCTCGTGCCCGGGTCCGACCCGGCGCCCGCGGCGGGGCCGGCGATGACGCTCGACCGCGCGGCTGCCGAGTATCTCGTGCGCGTGGACCGCGTGGAGCAGATGGTGCTGCTCCGCACCGGGCCGGGGCAGGCCGGTGTCCTCGGCGTGGCGCTGGACCGGGCTCGACTGCCTGAGGTCGTCGGCACGCTGGCCGGCGACGATACGATTCTTGCGATCGCGCCCGATGTGCGGCGTGCGAACGCGCTGGTCAAGAGACTGCAGCATCACGTTCGGGGGACACACTGATGAGCAACGGCACACCCGGTTCGCCTGAGCAGCCGGCGGACCGGCTCTGGTCGGGCCGGTTCGACACCGCACCGGACCCGGAAGCCTTCGACTTCGGCGTGTCGTTCCCGTTCGATCGCCGCCTGTTCGAGGACGACGTCAACGGCAGCCGCGCCTGGGCGACCGCCATCCGCGACGCGGGCGTGCTGACAGCCGCCGACCACGATGCCATTCAGGCGGCGCTCACGGAGATTCTGGCGAAGGGCACCGCGGACCCCGCGTTCGTGAACGGTCCGGACGAGGACGTGCACAGCTTCGTCGAGCGGCAACTGGTTGAGCGCGTGGGCGACGCCGGCCGCCGGCTCCATACCGGCCGCTCCCGCAACGAGCAGGTCTCGCTCGACCTGCGGCTCTATCTCCGCCGCCGCATTCCGGTCATTCAGCGCGCCGTGCTCGCGCTCATCACGGCCTTCGTGGACCAGGCCGAGGCGGCCGGCGACGCGGTGATGCCCTCCTACACGCATCTCCGCAAGGCGCAGCCTGTACTCGTGGCGCACTTCCTGCTGTCCCACGCGGCGGCGCTTCGTCGCGACGTCGATCGGCTGGCGAAGGCCTCGCAGGAGGCCGACGCGCTGACGCTCGGCAGCGGCGCCATCGCCGGCACCAGCTACAGCGTGGATACCGCGGCACTGGCGTCGCGCCTGGGCTTCTCGCGCGTCGTGCTGAACAGCATGGACGCCTCGTCCGACCGCGACTTCGTGGCGTCGTTTCTCTTCGCCGTGGCCGTGGCGATGGTGCACCTGAGCCGGATTTCCGAGGACTTCATCCTGTTCACGGGAGAGGAACACGCGTTTTTCGAACTCTCCGACGCCTCGGCGACTGGGAGCAGCATGATGCCGCAGAAGAAGAATCCTGACCCGCTGGAGCTGGTGCGCGGCAAGAGCGGCCGTGCGCTCGGCCGGCTCACCGGCTGGCTGACGACGATGAAGGCGCTGCCCACCGGCTACAACAAGGATCTGCAGGAAGACAAGGAAGCCGTGTTCGACGCGGAGCAGACCGCGCTCGTGTCGTTCGCCGCCACGCGGGCGGTCATCGCGCGGCTCGGCCTGAACCCGCGGCGCACGGAGAAGGCGGCCTCGGGCCTGCTGCTGGCGACCGACGTGGCCGACTACCTGGTGCGGCGGGGTGTGCCGTTCCGTCGGGCCCACGAGATTGTCGGCGCGATGGTGCGCACGCTCCTCGCCGAGGGCCGGGATTTCTCGGATCTCTCCCAGGAGGAGTGGCGGAAGGCGAGCGACGCGTTCGGCGACGACGCTCCAGAAGCCGCCACCGCCCGCGCCTCGGTCGGCGCCAAGCGGACGCCGCAGTCGACCGCGCCGGCCGCGGTGACGGCCGCCATTGCCGAGAGCCGGGCCTGGCTGGCGGCCAGCGTTCCGGCGTGATGGTGCTACACTCTGACGACCCCTGCGCGCGACCTCGCGCGACCCGTCTACATCTGACCGTACGGAAGTCCTGACTCCTGGGGGAGTGCATGCAGCAGCGCCGGCTTCGGCTCGGTGACACCGTGGACGACTACTGTCCGCGGGAACGACGTGTGACCAACCACGCCATCGCCGCGATGGTTGACGACCAGATCACGCATACCCGGTGCACGGCCTGCGAGGCCGACCACGAGTACAAAGAAGCTCGTGCGCCCCGCCGCAAGCGCGAGGACGGGTCGTCGTCGCAGCCACCCGGCGGACGCATCGTGCCGCACACCGCGCCCGAGGAAGAGGCTGCCGTGCTGGCCGCGCTGGAGAGCGTCAGCGTGAGCGTGGTGGTCGACGAAGTCTCCGACGGGGAGGGCAGTGGCGACGACGGCGACAACGCCGGCAACCGCGAGGACGACAACGCGCCGGTGCACCGTCGGCTGATCCGCGCCACCTTCCCGCGGCCCGAGGGCCAGGCGCCCGACTGGAAGGAACCGGAGTTCACGAGCCGCCAGCCGACCCATCAGCGTCGCGGACGCTTCGGTCACGGAGGCGGCGGGCAGGGCGAGCCGAACGGCAATCGCGCCGGGCAGCCCCGTCGTGGCAGCGGTGGCGGCGGGGGCGGACGCGGTCCGTTCCAGCATTCGGGCGGTGGCCCGCCGAGAGGCGACGGCAATCGTGGCGGTGGTCCCTGGCAGGGGGGCGGCGGAGGCCGTCCCGGTGGTGGTGGTCGGCCCGGTGGACAGGGCCAGCCCGGCCAGGGTGATGGCCAGGGCGAGGGCGGCGGTCGCCGTCGTCGTCGCCGCGGACGCTAGTACCCATGGACCTCACGGGCAAGCACGGTCTCATCGTCGGCGTCGCCAACAAGCGATCCATCTCCTGGGCCATCGCGCAGGCGGCCGCACAGGCCGGCGCCAGGCTGGCGCTGACCTACCCCAACGCAAGACTCGAAGAGAACGTCCGGGAACTGGCCGCCACCCTCGAGGGGGCGGTCGTGCTGCCGTGCGATCTCACCAGTGACGAGCAGATCGCCGCGCTCACCGGGTCGATCGACCAGGCCTTCGGCGGCCTCGACTTCGTGCTGCACGGCGCGGCGTTCGCCCCGGCCGCGGAACTCTCCAACCGCTTCGTGCAGACCTCGCGCGAGGGCTTCCGCACGGCGCTCGACGTCAGCGCGTACTCGCTGGTCGCGCTCACCAACGCGTGTCTGCCTCTGATGGAGAAGCGGGGCGGCGGCAGCGTGGTGACGCTCACCCACATCGGCGCCGATCGTGTCTTTCCGAACTACAACGTGATGGGCGTGGCGAAGGCCGCGCTCGAGGCGAGCGTGCGGTATCTCGCGGCGGATCTCGGTCCGCAGAACATCCGCGTGAACGCCGTCTCAGCGGGTCCGATCAAGACGCTGGCGTCGGCGGGTATTCCCGGGCTCTCGATGATGCTGCAGGCGCAGCGCGAGCGCGCACCGCTGCGTCGCGGGATGGAACTGGGGGAGATTGCCGACGCGGCGCTCTTTCTGCTCAGCCCGGCGTCCCGCGCCGTGACCGGCGAAGTGATGATGGTCGACGCCGGCTATCACGTCGTCGGCATCTAGCGGCACCCTCTACTTCCGGTTCCACTCCTCACGGCGGATCGCCTCGTCGGGCACGCCGAGCGCCATCAACGTCGCGACCGACTCGCCGACCATCTGCGGCGGCCCGCAGACGAAGCAGAGCGTGTGACCGGGGTCGTGCATCACGGCCTCGAAGTGCGCCCGGCCGATCCGGCCCCGCTGCCCGCCCCACTCCTCGTCATCGCGCGTCACGGTCCGGTGCAGCTCGAGCTGACCCGCTGCGGCCAGCGTCTCGAACTCCGGCAGGAACGCGAACTCGTCGGCCCGCCGCGCGCTGTACATCAGGGCGGCGCGCAAGGTCGGGTGCGCCCGCCGAGCGTGCTCCAGCATCGCCCTGAGCGGGGCGATGCCCGTGCCGCCCGCGATGAACAGGAGATGCGACGCCGCCGGATCCGGCGGGAAGAGAAACGAACCGAGCGGGCCTTCGACCTCGACCGCCGCGCCTGGTGCCAGCGAGGCGAGCGGATGCACCCGTTCCTCCGCGCCGCCGAGGCCCACCAGCACCTCCAGCGTGCCGGTTTCCGCCGCGTGCTCCGGTGATGATGCGATGGAATAGGCGCGGCGCGTGGAGCCTGGGGGGCCGACCAGGACGGCCTGGCCCGCGTGAAAGGCCAGCGGCTGACGCCCCAGGTCGAGTGTCATCAGGCGCGACCGCGGCGTGACCGCGTCCACCTGCCGCAGCGTGGCGGTCAGCGTTGCCGGCACCGGACGAGTGTACCCCGGCGACGCGACGCATCTCTGTGACCGGGCTGTCGTCGGCACGGGGTAAGCTACCGATCTCTCGATTGTCACGGAGGATTTACGCGTGCCCTATCGCTCACCCGGCGCCGCCGGTCGCCCGAATCATCTGTCCGGTAAGCCGATCCGCTACTACCGGCCGAAGGGCAGCCCCGAAATCCGGCATCTCGTGGACGAGGGCTTTCAGGCGTTCAACGCCGCGCGCCTCGGTGAGGCCTGCCGCATCTTCACCGACAAGATGCTGTTGCCCGAGAACGACACGACCATCGGCTTGACGGTCGCCGGCGCGCTCACGCCGGCTGGCCTCGGCGGCTGTGTCGTCGAACTGATGAATCGCGGCCTCGTCGATTTCATGATCAGCACGGGCGCGAACCTCTACCACGACCTCCACTACGCGCTGAACTTCACGCTGCATCGCGGGTCGCCGTTCGTGAACGACGTGGAGCTCTACGACGAGGGCGTCATCCGCATCTACGACGTGCTGTTCCCGGCGACGGTGCTGCTCGAAACAGACGCCTACGTGCGCGACTTCCTCGTGCGCTCGGGCCTCGACGGCCCGATTCCGACGTCCGAGCTGCACTACCGCATGGGCCTCGATTTGCTCGAGAAGCAGCCTGGCTGCGAGGAGCACTCGGTGCTGGCGGCCGCCGCGAAGGCCGGCGTGCCGATCTACACGTCGTCGCCGGGCGACAGCTCCATCGGGATGAACATCGCGTATCACGAGCTGATGAACGGCAGCCGCCTGATGATCGACCCGAACCGCGACGTGAACGAGGTCTGCGCGTTCATCCTGGCGGGAAAGAAGAACGGCTGCGTGATCCTCGGCGGCGGTTCGCCGAAGAACTTCTATCTGCAGGGGCAGCCCACGCTCTGGGAGGTCTACGGCATCCCGAAGGGCGGCAACGACTACTTCATCCAGATCACGACGGACTCCGTCGTCTGGGGCGGCCTCTCTGGCGCCACGCCGGCCGAGGCGGTGAGCTGGGGCAAGGTGAATCCGGGCGTGCTGCCGGACACCTGCGTGGCCTACTGCGATTCGACGATCGCGTTCCCGATCTTCAGCGAGTACGTCGTTGGCGCGCCGACGGGCCGTCGCCCGCTCAAGCGCCTGATCGAGAAGCGCGAGTCGCTCGTGCAGGCGCTCCACGTGCAGGCGATGGCCGCGCGGAGCGCGACCGGCACCGCCGAGGCGTAGCGCCGTCACGAGGCACGCCGTGGGCACCCTCGCCTCTGAACTGGCTGGGCGCGCGGACTCGGGGTCCGACCAGCCGCGGGTCTACGCGGACGCCAATGTGCCCGCGACGCTCGTGGGTTATATGCGTCAGCGGCTCGGGTGGGACGTGCTCCACGTCATGGAAGAGGACGACCTGCGCCGCGCGAGCGACGTGGAGCACTTCCGGCTGGCACGCCAGCTCCGCCGGACGCTCATCACCTTCGACCACGACTTCCTGGACGACCGCCGCTTCCCTCCGGCCGAGAGCGGAGGCGTGCTGGTGCTCTCCGCGCCGGACGAGGCCAGATACCGGCAGATGCTGAAGCGGCTCGACGCTGATGTGTTCAGGCCTGCGGTCGGTGCTGACGCCGGGGAGCGTGTCGTTGTGCCGATGCCGGTGAATGGCGCCAAGCGGCACCTCCACGCGGAGTGGCTTCAGGCGTAGGATCGAGTGAATGTTCTCTGTCGCGAAGCGCATCGACTTCTGCTACGGCCACCGTCTGCTCGACTACGACGGCGTCTGCAAGCACCTGCACGGCCACAACGCCGTCGCTGAGATCGAGGTGCAGACCGACGCCCTCGACCACCGCGGCATGGTCGTCGACTTCCGCGACATCAAGCGCATCGTCAAGGCGTGGGTCGACGACAACCTCGACCATCGCATGATCCTGCGGCACGACGACCCGATGGTCGCGCACCTCAAGGCGTCAGGCGAGCCGCACTTCGTGCTGGATGCGAACCCGACCGCGGAACGCCTCGCGCAGCTCCTCTTCGACACGTGCCGGGAGCTGAAGCTGCCGGTCGTGCGCGTCACACTCTGGGAAACGCCGACATCGTGGGCCAGCTACAGCGCCTGATCGTGTTCGACCTCGACGGCACGCTGATCGACTCGCGCCGTGACCTCACCGACTCCGCCAACGCCCTGATCGTCGAGCACGGTGGTGCGCCGCTCACGGAGGATGCCGTGAGCCGCATGGTGGGGGAGGGCGCGCGACTGCTCGTGCAGCGCGCGACGCATGCCGCGGGCCTCGGCGATCCGCCTGGCGCGCTCGAGCGATTTCTCGAGATCTACGGCACGCGGCTCCTCGTGCACACGCGGCTCTACGACGGCGTGCCGGACGCGCTCGACGCGGCGCACCGCGTGGGGACGGTCAGCCTGCTGACGAACAAGCCGCTCGCGCCGACCGCGCGCATCCTCGAGGGTCTCGGCATCGCGGGTGAGTTCGCGGACGTGATCGGCGGCGATGGCGCGTTTCCCCGGAAGCCCGACCCGGCGTCGCTGCTGGAGCTGGTGCGGCTCGCTGGTGCCTCCCCCGAGACGACGCTGCTGGTCGGAGATTCCGCGATCGACCGCGACACCGCCGCGCGGGCAGGCATCCGGTGCTGCCTCGTGCTCTACGGCTTCAGCCGCATCACGCTGCCGGAGACGGTGGAGGTGCCCGGTGGCTGGACCGTCGACCACGCATCGGAACTGCCCGCCGTCTTCGAGGCGTTCGCGGCGCAGACCGCGCCGTAGCGCCGACTACGCGCCGGCTAGTTCGCCGAGCGGACCTGGAGCTTCGAGGCGGCGCGGGCGCCGATCGTCAGGCGGCGCATCTGGTGGTCCGTCACGAGCACGCTGTCGGCGGATTCATCGCGGTTCTCCACCTGGATGATCTCGCCCGGCTTCAGCCGGTTCGTTTCCACGAATTGCAGGAATGCCCGATTCTGGTCGAGGACGCGGGTGACGGTCATGGGCTGGCCCAGCGGGCACGTCAGCAGTGTGTCCTGCGGCTCCGGTGAGACCGAGCCGTCGGCGTTCGGAATGGGATCGCCGTGGGGGTCTGCGACCGGGTGACCCAGCATCGTGTCCATGCGCTCGATCAACCGATCCGAGACCACGTGCTCGAGGTGCTCGGCTTCCTCGTGCACCTCATCCCAGCCGAATCCCATGACGCGCACGAGGAACAGTTCGACGAGTCGATGCCGTCTGACGACGAGTCCGGCGAGGCGATGGCCCTGCGGCGTCAACGCGACGCCCGCGTAGGGTTCGTACTCGGCCAGGCCGGCGTCGGCGAGCGTCTTGGCCATGGTCGTGGCCGTGCCGGGGGTCACGCCCAGGGATGCCGCCAGTTGGCCCATGGGCAACAGCCGCTGGCCGGGCCGCAGGCTGTTGACGCCCATGTAGATGGCCTTCAGGTAGTTCTCAACTGTGCTGGACGCAAGCATTTAGAGGGAAAATTCTATCCGACTTCGGTCGGGTCAATTTTGAATTTATCCCAGAGGGCATGTATGATTTTGAGTCTTCAAAATTCAGTCAATGCCCACCCGAACTCGCGGCCTGTCCTTCGGCGCCCTCGCGATGCTGCTGCTAACCCTCGCGGCCGCGCCGGCCTCTGCTCAGACGACCGCCGTCGTGCAGGGTGTCGCTCTCGACGAGGACGGTGGCGCGCTGCCGGGCGCGAGTGTGGAGCTGCTCCGGCCGACGACGGGCTTCGCTTCGCGGACAGTGACCGGCCCGGACGGGCGCTTTTCCATCGCGAACGTGCCCTTGGGGCGCTACGAGCTGGCCGTCGCGGTTGATGGCTTTCGGACGGACCGCCGCGCGGTGGACGCGCTCAGCACCGTGCCCGTCGAACTGACCGTCACGCTGGCGATCGAGGCGCTGGCCTCCACCGTGACCGTCACGCCCGTGGTGGCGCTGGTCGACGATGTGTCCGGCGGCACGCGGCATCAGCTCGGCTCCACGCGGATCGAGACCCTTCCGGCCGCCGTGGGCAGCCGCGGCATCGAAGCGGTCCTGGCCACGTTTCCCGGCTTTGCGGTGAATGCGAACGGCGCCATCCATCCGCGCGGCGCGCACAACCAGATGACGTACCTCATCGACGGCCTGCCGGTCAGCGACCAGCTCACCGGCGCCTTCGCGAACGCGCTGGACGCGGGCATCGTCCACAGCGTGGAGCTGATGACGGGGCACATTCCCGCGGAGTTCGGCGGCAAGGTGTCTGGCGTGGCGGTGGTGACGACCAAGAGCGGCGCGGGCACCGGCCGCCCGATCGCGGGGGACACCACGGTCTCGGTTGCGGGTTTCGGCACGTCGCAGGTGGCGGCGCAGGCCGGTGGTGGCAAGGGTTCCGCCGGCTACTTCGTCTCGGGCACGGCGATGCGGACCGCGCGCTTCCTGGATCAGATCTCGCGCGACAACCTGCACAACGACGGCGGCTTTGGCCGGCTGTTCGCGCGTGGCGACGTTTCGCCGTCGTCCGTCACGCGGCTGCGCGTGAACGCGATGGGCGGCCGGTCCGCCTTCGAGCTCGCGAATCTGCGCTCACAGGATGCGCGTGGACAGGATCAGCGTCAGGAGCTGATGGACGGCGCTGTGTGGGGCACCGTGCTCCGGACGCTCGGCACGGTCTCAGCGGTCGAATCCACGGTCGGCGTGCGTCACTCCACGGCCGCGCTGCTCGGGAGTCCGGGCGATGCGCCGGTCACCGCGACCCAGGATCGCTCGCTCCGGTCGTGGACCGCTTCGGTGCGCTACACCCGGCAGGCGGGACCGCACCAACTGCTGCTCGGCGCCGACGCGCAGCGGATTCCGGTCCGGGAGCGGTTCAACCTGGCGATCACGGACGCCACGTTCAACGAGCCTGGTTCTTCCGGCTACAACGCCGCGCTCGCGTCCCTCGATGTGACACGCGGCGGCACGCCGTTCGTGTTCGCCGACCACGGCGCCGGCCATGCGGCAGGCCTGTTCGGGCAGGCCGTGATCCGGACCCGCGCCCTGACAGCGACGCTGGGCCTGCGCCACGACGAGTACGCGTTTCTCGTCCGGGCGCGCGGCCTGCAGCCCCGGGCGAGCGTGGCCGTCACGCTGCCCGGCGCGCTGGGCGTGCTGCGCGCGTCGGTGAACCGCAATCTTCAGACGCCGCCGAACGAGAACCTGCTGCTCTCGAACTCGCAGCAGGCGGCTGCGCTCGCGCCGGAGAGCGTGCGGCAGGCGCTCGGCGGTCGCGCGGAGCCGCTGCAGCCTGAGCGGCAGACCGTGCTTGAAACCGGCTGGCAGCGGGCCGTCGGTGCGCTCGGCACGCTGGACGTGGCCGCATACCGGAAGCGCTCCACCGATCAGCAGGACAACAACAACTTCTTCAACACCGGGATCATCTTCCCCGTCACGCTGGCGGCGATCGACACATGGGGTGTGGAGGGGCGACTCTCGCTCCGCGAGCGCCGGGGCGTCTCGGGCTCACTGAGCGTGACCACGGGCCGGGCGATCTCCACGCCGCCCTTCACCGGCGGGCTGTTCCTCGGACAGGACGCGGTGGCGCTGCTCTCCGCCGGACCGTTCGCGATTGACCACGACCAGCGGCTCAGCGTGCACGGCACCGTCTACGCGGATCTGCCGGGGCCGCTGTGGCTCTCCGGCGCCGTGCGCTATGACAGCGGCCTGGTGTCGAATCCCTCCGACCCGGCCGAGGTGGCGGCGGATCCCGACTTCGCGGACCTGCTGCCCTACGTGAACCTCACCGCGAGCGTGCCGCGCGTGACGCCGCGGACGATCGCGGATGTCGTCGCCGGCTGGGACGTGCGTCACGCCTCTGGCCGGCAGCGCTGGAGCCTGCAGGTGCAGGTCACGAACCTGACCAATCAGACCGCGCTCTACAACTTCCAGTCCGTGTTCGTCGGCACGCGACTCGTGCAGCCGCGCACGTTCGCACTTCGCATGCGGCGCTCCTTCTGATGGCCGCCGATACGTCCGGGTCAGGAGCGCCCGGGGAGCCGCAGGGGTCGGGTTGGCGCCAGGCGTCGCCGTCCGTCAGCCTGCCGGAAGTGCACGGGTCGATCGCCGTGCCGGCGGGCGCCGGTTTCTGGCGCAAGCTCTTCGCATTTGCCGGTCCCGGGTATCTCGTGGCGGTCGGCTACATGGACCCGGGCAACTGGGCCACGGATCTCGCCGGCGGCGCGCGCTACGGCTACACGCTGCTCAGCGTCATCATGCTCTCCAACCTGATGGCGATCCTGCTGCAGGCGCTGGCCGCGCGGCTCGGCATTGCCAGCGGGCGCGACCTCGCGCAGGCCTGCCGCGACCACTACTCGAAGCCGACGACGATCTTTCTGTGGGTGCTGTGTGAGATCGCCATCGCGGCATGCGACCTGGCCGAAGTCATCGGCGCGGCCATCGCGCTCAATCTCCTGTTCGGGCTGCCCCTCATCTGGGGCGTGTGTCTCACGGCGCTCGACGTGCTCATCGTGCTCTTCCTCCAGAACCGCGGGTTCCGGTACGTGGAGGCGCTGGTCGTCTCGCTGATCGTGCTGATCGCCGGCGCGTTCGCCATCGAGCTGTGGCTCGCCCGGCCCGACCCGGTGGCGGTGGCGAAGGGCTTTGTGCCCACGCCGGAGATCCTGACCAATCCGGACATGCTCTACATCGCGATCGGCATTCTGGGTGCCACCGTGATGCCGCACAACCTGTATCTGCATTCGTCCATCGTGCAGACGCGGAAGTATCTGGATAACGTCGCCGGCAAGGCGGAGGCGATCCGCTTCGCCACGATCGACTCCTCGTTCGCGCTGATGACGGCGCTCTTCATCAACGGCGCGATCCTCGTGATGTCGGCGGCCGCGTTTCACGGCACCGGTCATCAGGACGTGGCCGATATCGGCGACGCGTACCTGCTGCTTGAGCCTCTGATGGGCACGGGCATGGCCAGCACGCTCTTTGCCGTCGCGCTGCTCTGTTCGGGTCAGAACGCCACGCTGACCGGCACGCTGGCCGGACAGATCGTGATGGAGGGCTTCATCAACGTCCGGCTTCGGCCCTGGCTCCGGCGCCTGGTCACGCGCCTGATCGCCATCGTGCCCGCGGTCATCGTCGTGCTGCTCTACGGCGAGCGCGGCACGGGGCAACTGCTCATCCTCAGCCAGGTCGTGCTGAGCCTGCAGCTCTCCTTTGCGGTCTTTCCGCTTGTACTGTTCACGAGTGACCGTCGGAAGATGGGCACCTTCGCGAGCCCCTGGTGGGTGCAGGCGCTGGCGTGGCCCACGGCCGTGATCATCGCGGTGCTGAACCTCTATCTGCTGTGGCAGACTTTCGCAGGCTAGTTGATGTATTCCCGCATCCTCGTCGCCATCGAGCACTCGGCTGCCGACCGCACGATCGTCGAGCACATCGCACAGCTCGCCACCCTGACCGGCGGCGAACTGCTGCTCGTGCATGTGGCTGACGGCTTTGCCGCCAGGAATTTTGATGCCCTCAAGCTGCGCGAGTCGGAGGAGATGAAGGAGGACCGTGCCTATCTGGACGGCGTGGCCGCGGATCTGGCGAGCCGCGGGCTGACGGTCTCCATCGAACTGGCGAAGGGCGACCCGGCGCGGGAGATCGTTCGCGTGGCCGATTCCTGGAAGGCGGATCTGATCGCCATGTCGACGCACGGCCATCGGTTCGTGGCCGATCTGCTCCATGGCACCACGGTGGATCACGTCCGTCACGTGACGAGCATTCCCGTGCTGCTGCTCAAGGCTCAGCCCGCGTGAGCCTCCGCACGGCGCTTGCCACGCCCGACGGCAAGCGCAGGTACACCCGACAGGTCTTTGCGACCATCGCCGACCGCTACGACCTCATCACGGCACTCCTCTCGTTCGGCATGGACGCGGCCTGGAAGGCGCGGCTCATCGACCTGGCGCGGCTGACGGCCTCTGACCGCGTGCTCGATCTGGCTTCCGGCACGGGTGACCTGGCGTTTCTCGCGTTGCCGCATGTGGAACGCGTGGTCGGGCTGGATGTCACGCATCGCATGCTCGTGCTCGCGCGCGAGAAAGCCGTGTCGCGGCGCGTGGCGTTCGTGACCGGTGACATGACGGCGTTGCCGTTTCCGGATGCCGCCTTCACGGTTGTCACCACTGGCTACGGGCTGCGGAACGTGCCGGACCTGCCGCAGGCGATCGCCGAGGCCAGGCGTGTGCTCCGGCCGGGCGGGCGCCTCCTCTCGCTCGACTTCAACCGGCCCGAGCAGGTGTTAGTCCGCGATGTCTATCTGGCCTATCTGCAAGCAGTCGGGGGCGTGCTGGGCTGGCTGCTGCACCGTGATCCGGACACCTACCGCTACATTCCGGAGACGATCCGGCGGTATCCCGGCGCCGAGGCCGTGGCGCAGATGCTCAGGGACGGCGGCTTCGACGACGTGCAGGTGATTCCGGTGCTGGGCGGCCTGATGGCCATCCACGTCGCGCGCTAGCGCGATGCCTCCCAGCCCTTCTCCAGCGCCTCGGTGAACATCTCCGGGGGCTGCGCGCCGGAGACGCCGTAGCGGCCTGCGACGACGAAGAACGGCACGCCCGAAGCGCCAAGCTCCGCCGCGGCGCGGCGCTCGGCCTGCACGGTGTCACGAAAGGCGTTGCTCCTCAGCATCGCGCGGACGAGGTCCGCGTCGAGTCCGGTCTCCACGCCCAGCGCCACAAGCGCGTCCTCGTTGAAGATCGAGCGCCCTTCACTGAAGTAGGCCGCGTAGAGGCGCTCGAGCATCGCGCCCTCAAGGCCATGCTCCCGCGCCAGGTGCGCGAGTCGGTGCGCGTCCTCGGTGTTGCCGAGCGTGGTGGCGGCCAGGTTGTACGCCAGCCCTTCCTCCGCGGCCAGCCGCTCCAACCGTTCGTCCATGGTCGCGATCTGGTCTTCGCCCATGCCGTACTTGCGACGGAGCGCCTCGGTTCGCGAACCGCGGACCTCGCGCTCGGCTGACGGGTCGAGCTGGAACGCGCGGTAGCGCACCGTCACAGCATCGCGGTGCGGGAACGCGGCGAGCGCCTTCTCGAAGCGCCGTTTCCCGATGTAGCACCAGGGGCACACGATGTCGGACCAGATCTCGACGTCCATGGGGAACCCTCCGCGGCGACGGTATCATGCAGGCGCAGTGTCCATCTACAAGGCGGCGCCTATCTACAAGGCGGCG
>JBIKWH010000203.1:0-4476 GCA_044356435.1 Vicinamibacterales bacterium | reverse complement strand
GGGCTACTTCACGGGCGTGTTCGCCGCGGCCAGCGTGATCGGACCCCTGGTCGGCGGCTTCTTCGTGGACCACCTGAGCTGGCGGTGGGTGTTCTACGTGAACATTCCGTTCGGCATCGCGGCGCTCGCGGTCACGGCGAAGTACCTCCACGTGCCGACGCCCACGGAGCGGCGCCCGATCGACTTCCTCGGCTCGGCCCTCTTCAGCGTGGCGGTCACGACGCTGCTGCTCGGCGCCACGTGGGGCGGCACGGAGTATCCGTGGACGTCGCCGCTCATCGTCGGCCTGCTGGTCTCCGGCGTCGTGCTGAGCCTGCTGTTCGTGCTCCAGGAGCGCCGGGCTGAAGAGCCGCTCCTGCCGCTGCGGCTGTTCAGGAACGACGTGTTCTCGGTGTGTGTCGTGATGGGTGTGCTCTCCGGCTCGGTGATGGTGATCGCCTCGGTCTTCCTGCCGCTCTTCCTGCAGATCGTGCGGGGCGTCTCGGCCACCAACTCCGGGTATCTGCTGGTGCCGATGATGGGGGGCGTGCTCATCGGCTCGACCTACGGCGGGCGGCTGATCACGCGCACGGGCCGCTACAAGCCGATGACGATCGTCGGAGGACTCCTCTCGATCGCCGGCATCGCCATGCTCGCGCGGATTGACGTGGACTCCTCGCGCACGTTCGTCTCGATCGGCATGGCCATCCTCGGCCTGGGCGTGGGCACGTCATCGCCGGTGATGACGCTCGCGGTCCAGAACGTGGCCGCCAAAGCGGACATGGGCGCGGCCACCTCGGCGGTGAACTTCTTCCGGTCGCTCGGCAGCGCGTTCGGTGTGGCGCTCTTCGGGTCGATACAGAGCGCCCGGTTCCACGCGGTGCTCTCGGCGAGACTCCCCGGCTCCGCCGTGGTGGGCGACAGCATTCTGAACAGTCCGAAGGCGGTGCTCGCACTACCGCCGCCGACGCTGCACGCGATCCAGGCCGCCGTGGCGTCGGGCGTGGCCGTGGTCTTCCAGTGGGCGCTGCCGGTCACCGTTCTGGCGTTCCTGGTGTCGTTCTTCCTCCGCGAGGTGCCCCTGCGCGAGGACGTGAACGTCGGCGCGGCGGCGATCGAGGGCATGGAGGAAGCGGGCTTCGGCGTGCTGGGCGAGCCGGCCCCGGTCGGGATGGACGAAGGCCACCACTGAACGCCCGTCCGCGGGTGACCCCTTTCGAACAGCGTCGCTGCCGGGGCCTGAGGATGATGAAACAAATGACACGCACTTCTCTCGGAAGAATCCTGGGCATCTGTGGCGTCGTGAGCGTCGTGACGTTCGGCGTCATGCCCTCCGCGCACGCGCAGAGCTACGTGAGCCCCTTCATCGGCTATGACTTCGGCGGCGACTCCGGGTGCCCGACGATCGATGTCTGCGCGGACAGGAAGGTCAACGCCGGCGCGGCGGTCGGCACGTTCGGGTCCCTGCTCGGGGTCGAACTCGAGGTCGGCTATGCCAATGACTTCTTCGGCAACGCCCCTGATTACTCCTCAAGCCTCCTGACCGTCATGGCGAACGCGCTGGTGGGGCCGAAGCTCGGTCCGGTGCGCCCGTATGGCACGGGCGGATTCGGGCTGATCAAGACACGGGTTGAGCTGAGCGCTCCATCGCTCGTCAGCAACAGCAACAACCACCTGGGCTTCAACCTGGGCGGCGGGCTGATGGTCTTCATGGGCAACCACCTGGGTCTTCGCGGAGAGATCCGCCGGTTCCACGCGATCCAGGACCTGACGGTGCCATGGCTGCCGCTCGACGGCACCACGCTCGACTTCACCCGGGCCAGCGCGGCGCTGTTGCTGCGGTTCTGACAGCGCACTCGGCTCAGGAGGGACGTGAGGCCCGCGCGTGGGCCTCGATCTCCTGTGCCGAGTGCTCCCAGCAGAGCGCGCAGATGCCATGCGAGAGCGTGAAGCGCTCGCCCTCCTGCGGCAGAAACTGCCGGATGGGCACCCAGTGCCCGTCGGCGACCCGGACGCGCGTGCACCAGGCGCACGCGACGACGAGATTGCGGGCGTCGACGAGGGCCACATCGACCGGTGGCCACGGCCGCGAGGCCGCCACTTCCCGCAACAGACGCTGGTGCCGTTCCCGGAAGCGGTCGCGATACTCGTTCAGCAACGCGAACACGTCGGCACCGGCCGTCGAGAGCTCGGGCATGGTCCGCAGGCAGGCGTCGATCTCGAACACGCGGACGAGGAGCGCATGCCCGGCGAGGTCCCAGGCGGCCTTGGTCACCGGCGAGGGTCCGACCAGTTCCGCGAGGCGGCTGCCGATCGCCATGGCGGCCCGCAACCGCCAGACGCTGCCGACCGTGCCGTCCGGCGCGGCCCGCAACCCGGTCAGCAGCGCCTCGGCGGCGGCGATGCCGTCCGTCTCCGGCCGTAGCCCCAGCAGGCAGCGGGCACGCTGCTCCGCGAACTCCAGTTCACGACGCACCACGCCCTCGGAGGCAGGGGCTCTGTCGAGCCAGGTCTCGGCTTCACCGTACCTGCCGGCCACGTTCAGCGCGACGACATTGACCAGCCAGACGATCCGGTCCGTCGCCGGATGTCCAGTGACAGCTGTCGAAGCGGCGTGCGCCTGTTCCAGCGCAGCCCGCGCGGTCTCCACCTCGCCGAGATACGCGGCCAGTCGGGCGCGCTGCAACGCGAGCGAGAGGTGCAGCCGCGCGGCGTGCGGCGCGTCGAACCCGTCCAGCGCGGCGGCAATCTGATCGAGGACGGCGGGGATGCGCGCGTAGTCCTCAATGGCGTGAAGGGCTGTGGCCAACTGCAGGCGGGCCCTGGCGAGGTCCCAGCGATCGCCCGCGACTTCCGCGAGGGATGCCGCCGCGTGGGCCAGCGCCAGCGCTTCGAACTCCCGACCATCGTTGGCGCAGAGCCGCGCCAGGTTCACGATCGCGGCGCGGGCGTCTACGCCTCCAGTGCCGCGCGTGGCGCCGAGCACGCCACGGAACAGCCGTTCGGCTTCCGCCAGGTTCCCGGCCCGCTCACGTGCTTCACCCTCGCGCAGCGCGCCTTCAACGTCCATGCGCCTTCGCCGCGGGCTTCTTCGCCTTCTTCCGCACGGCCTTCCGGACGACGGGCTTCGGCAGCTCGGGGCGTTCGGGGGAAAGCACCTGGGCATACGCCCGGCACACCGCGGAGTCCTCCACGGACAACCCGGCGTGTCTTGCGACCGAGCCGTCTGTCCCGACGACCATCGACGCATTGGCCGGCAGCACCGGCGGCGCGAACGCCAGCATCTGCCGCGCGACCCAGGCCTGCTCGGCCGCGCTGAGAATCCAGAATTCAAGCTGGTGCGAGGCATCCCGGGGGTCGATGTAGTCGTTGCCGAGGCGCGTTTCGAAGTGCAGATGCGGCCCGGTCGAGTGTCCGGTCGAGCCCACCAGGCCGAGCACGTCGCCCCGCAGCAGCACGTCGCCCGCGTGAAGGCCCTTCGCGGTCGCGGCCAGATGCGCGTAGTAGGTGCGATAGCCACGCCCGTGGTCGACGATGACCAGCGTGCCGAATCCGCGCGCGGTGCCGGCGAACGCGACGGTGCCGTCCGCCACGGTGTGCACGTCCTGGCCGCGGTCCGCCATCATGTCGATCCCCAGGTGGTAGCCGCGCGGCTTCACGACGCGGGTGACGACCTTCTTCGTCCGGCTCTTCCCCTGGCGAACCACGCGAGTCTCGACGCGCGTCGCCGGGCCGACACCGCGCGACACGCGCTCGAAGTGCACGGCGGAGTTCCAGAGCAGACGCTCGTAGTCGGTACCGTTCAGCCCGAAGAGCACGCCGGGGCCATCGGGCCGTTCGACCCACCATGCCGCGTCGATCCGTCTCCGGGTCGAGGCATCGAGGACCTCGATGCTCTGGAGCCGCTCGGGGTCCTGGCTGCCGCGCCGCTCGAGCACGAGACGGACCACGACTGGCGGCGCCTCCTCCCCGTCCGTATACGGAACGGGCACCATTTCGGGTAGCAGCACCTCGACCTGCCACCGCACGCGGACGGGGATGTCGAGCAGCGGCCCGAGGCGCCCGGGGTCGACGGTGTTCGCCGGCGCCTCGATCACGCGGCGCACAGGCTCGCACACGGACGGTGGGGGCTGGTCGGCCACGGGTCCGGCCAGATGCAGCGACGCCACGCCCTCCTCACCACCGGTGACGGCGACGTAGGGCACGCAGGTGTCGACGGGGTCTGCGGGCACGCCGTTCGCGTCGAAAAACGCGCGCACGACGTCGGCGTCGGTGCCGAGCCGGGGGCCGAGCACGGCAGGGGTGACGGCGTCGACACAGCCTTCGGTCGTCGAGACGTACCGGTCGACGACAGGCAGCTCGGCTGGCGACCGTGGCGGCACCGCACGGCGGCGAACCGGCCTGCGCGCGCGCGCCTTCGCAGGTTTTGCGCTGGTCCTCGTGCTGGACCTCGCGCCGGCCTTGGGCGCAGCCGGGCGGGCGGCCGCTGCAGGTGCG
>JBIKWH010000039.1:0-10380 GCA_044356435.1 Vicinamibacterales bacterium | reverse complement strand
CCGCCGGCTTCGGGTACTACCGGACGTGGTACGGCAACTTCACCGTGACGCAGAACCGGGCGCTGACGCTGGCCGACTACGACCAGTTCTGCGTGACGGCGCCGACCGACTCACGGCTGCCGACCAGCGGCGAGCAGATCTGCGGCCTCTACGACGTGAAGCCGGCGCGTTTCGGCCTGGCGGACAACCTGGTCACGAAGGCGAAGCAGTTCGGGGACCTGGAGCAGCGGTACGACGGATTCGACTTCAGCCTGAATACGCGCTTCGGCGGCGGGAAGCTGCTCGCCGGCGGTGTGAGCTTCGGCCGGACCGTCGTCGACAACTGCGCGCTCGCGCAGAATCCGGAGATCACGGCCACGGGCCTCACGGCCGCGACGCCCCGGGCCGAGGCGTTCTGCCGCAACGAGCAGCCGTGGTCGTCGACGGCGCAGTTCAAGCTGCAGGGCGTGTATCCGTTCCCGTTCTGGGGTCTCCAGATGAGCGGCACGCTGCAGAACATCAACACGTTCGCGATTGCGGCCAACCGCAACTTCACGAACGCGGAGGTGCGGCCCTCGCTCGGCCGCGACCTGGGCTCGTGCCGCGGGGCCGCGACCTGCAACGGCACCTACACCATCGCGATGGTGCCGGACAGCACGTTCTATGGTCCGCGTCTGACGCAGGTGGATCTGCGCTTTACCAAGTCGTTCAAGATCGGTCGGGCGCGTCTGACCGGCAACCTCGACGCCTACAACGTGATGAACTCCGGCGCTCCGGTGCAGGTGAACGGCACCTACGGCAACGGCACGACGCCGGGCACGGGAGCGGCCGGCACGAACGCCTGGCAGCGCCCGCTGACGCTCATCGGACCGCGCCTCTTCAAGTTGGGCGGCCAGTTCGACTGGTAGACCCGCGAAGCCGCGGGCGCCGCTCAGCCTTCGAGCGCTTCCTTGTAGTTCCGGAAGCGGTAGTCCTTGCGTCTTGCCCGACGGCCGCCCCAGTCGACGCTGGCCTGAAAGCGCTTGGTGCGCTCGATGTGCGCCCGGAGGATCGCGACGGTCTTCGCGATCTCGCCCTGCTCGAGCAGGGCCGCCATCCGCTCGTGCTCTTCGAGCGCGCGGTTGCGGTAGACGATCGTGTCGAGCACGCGATACCGCAGGGCATCGATGGTGTGGCCGATGGTCTCGTAGCTGGTCTGCAGGTAACTGTTCCGGCAGTTGGTGATGAACACCTCGTGGAACTGCGTGTCGAGGAGCTTCGTCTGCAGGCGATTGCCGGCCGCGCCGGCCTTCGTCATGCTGGCGACGATACGGCGCAGGTCCTTCACGACCGTCGCCGCCGCGTGCTCCATCGACAGGCGGATGGCTTCGGACTCGAGCAGGAATCTGAAGTCTCCGAGCTGCTCGATCTCCTCGGGCGTGGCGCTGAAGACGTAGGTCCCGGACTGCGGAACGATCTCCACGAGGCCCTTCACCTGCAGCTCGACGAGTGCGCTGCGAATCGGGCCCTTGCTGACGCCGAGCGCACGGGCCAGCTCGGTTTCCGAGAGCGGCTCGCCGAAGTCCAGCCGGCCGTACACGATCGCCGCGCGGATGCGCTCGTAGGCGGTGCGGTTCAGCCGCAGGGTGGTTGCGGTCCCGGCGTGCGGGTCACGGGCGGTGCGGGGCATCTTCCCGGCATCTTACCGTCGGTCCTGGGTGGAGCACTCTGCCGAGGCGCCGGCAGGTACCGCGCCGTCCTGTCGCTCAGCAGTCGAGAGACTGACCCAGGACGTCAAGGAAGCGCGCGTTCTCGTGCGGGAGCCCGACGGTGACGCGCAGATGGTCCGGCATGCCGTAGTTGGCCAGCGGCCGGACGATGACCCCCTGCCGCAGCAGGGCCTGAAAGATCGTGGCCGCGGCGGGCTCGCCGCCCTGCCGCGGGATCTGCACGCAGACGAAGTTGCCGTGCGAGGGGATGTGCGCCAGCCCCAGCCGGGCGAAGCCGTCGAGCAGTTGCTGCATGCCACGGCAGTTCAGGTCGTAGCTGGCGTCCACGAAGGCCGTGTCACCGAGCGCCGCTTCGGCCGCGGCGAGCGCCAGGGTGTTCACGTTGAAGGGCTGCCGAACCCGGTTCAGGAGATCCGCGATGCGCGGATGCGCCAGGGCGTAGCCGACGCGCAGGCCCGCCAGGCCGTACGCCTTCGAGAAGGTCCGGGTGATGACCAGGTTGGGATGCGCGGCGAGCCAGGGCACGCTCCCGGTGCGTTCGGCGGGCGGCAGATACTCGTTATAGGCCTCGTCCAGCACGACCACGACGTCGGCCGGCACGGCCGCGAGGAAGGCTTCGACCGCCGGTGCCGGCAGGCGCGTGCCTGTCGGGTTGTTCGGGTTCGCCACGAAGATCACGCGGGTCTCGGCGGTGACGGCCGCGCGCATCGCCTCCAGGTCATGCCCGAAGTCGCGTGCCGGCACCACGACGGCGCGCGCGCCTCGGGCCTGCGTGGCCAGGGGATACACGGCGAAGGCGTACTGCGAGAACACCGCCTCGCGCCCTGGAGCGAGGAAGGCACTGGCGACCATCTCGAGCAGGTCGTTGGACCCGTTGCCGAGTACGACCTGTGCGGGCTCTACGCCCACGGTTCGCGAGATGGCCTGCGCGAGTGCGAAGCCGTCCGGGTAGCGGGATGCCCCGGCCAGTTCGGACTCGATGGCGGCCTTCGCACGCGGCGACATGCCGGCCGGATTCTCGTTCGAGGCCAGTTTGACGATGGCCGAGACATCAAGGCCCAGTTCGCGCGCGACGGCCGTGATCGGCTTGCCGGGCAGGTACGGGGCGATGGCGCGGACGTACGGGGGCGCCTGTTCGCAGAGGGTGTCGAGAGGAGTGGAGCGGTCGGATGGCTGGGCCATGGTCACGGCATCGTACCCCCCGAAGGTTCGCCGGCGGTATAGTGTCTGCCGTCGGCCGGCGCCGTCGATCTCACTGGAGGAATGCGCATGTGTGACCAGGATCACTTTGAGTGCGATGCCCTGACCTACGAGGCGCGAGGTCTGGTGACGCGCCGGCAGTTCGGCGCCCTGCTGGGCGCGGGCGTGGCGATGATGCTGCCCGCCGTCGTCGACGCCGTGGCCGTGCAGGAATCCGAGGTGCTGATCAAGACGCCCGACGGCACCGCGGACTGCTACTTCGTGCACCCGTCGAGCGGCACCGCTCCGGGCGTGATCGTGTGGCCGGACATCTTCGGGCTGCGCCCGGCCTTCCGGCAGATGGGCAAGCGGCTGGCGGAGTCCGGCTATGCCGTGCTCGTCGTGAATCCCTTCTACCGCGCGCTGAAGGCCCCGACTGCGCCTCAGGGCGCGGCAACACCCGTCAACGAGATGATGCCGCTGATGCAGGCACTCTCGGAAGCCACGCACATGACGGATGCGAAGGCCTTCGTCGCCTGGTTGGATGCGCAGCGCGCCGTCGCGAAGAACCGCAAGATCGGCGCGCAGGGCTACTGCATGGGCGGGCCCATGGCGCTTCGCACGGCCGTCGCCGTCCCCGCCCGCGTCGGGGCGGCGGCCTCCTTCCATGGCGGAGGGCTGGTGACCGACGCTCCGAACAGCCCGCACCTCAACGTCGCGAAGACGAAGGCCCAACTGCTCATCGCCATCGGCGACAACGACGATCAGCGCGCGCCGAAAGAGAAGGACATCATGCGCGAGACGTTCGCAAAGGCCGGACTGGCCGCGGAGATCGAGGTCTACGGCGCGCCGCACGGCTGGTGTCCGCCTGATTCGCGGATCTACAACGAACCCCTGGCCGAGAAGGCCTGGAGCCGGCTTCTGGCGCTGTACGGGAAGGCCCTGGCGTAAGAGACGTGGGAACGACCATGCGCGCACCACATCTGCTTCGCGGGTTGTTCGCGACGTTCCTGACGGCGGGCATGGCCGCTGCCGCCGGGGGTGATCTGCGCCTGGTCGAAGCCGTACGAGGCGGGGACGCGACGGCTGTCCGCCAGTTGCTGGGGAAGAAGGCCGACGTCAACGGCAGGCAACCTGACGGCGCGACCGCACTGCACTGGGCGGCGGAGCGGGACCGCGTGGACCTCGCGGACCTGTTGCTCAAGGCCGGCGCGACGGTTGGTGTCGCGAACGACTATGGCGTGACGCCGATCATGCTCGCCGCCGTCAACGGCAGCGACGCGATGATCGAACGGCTCGTCGCCGGAGGCGCTGACCCGAACGCCGCCCTCCCGACGGGTGAGACGGTGCTGATGACGGCCGCCCGCACCGGCAAGCTGGCGGCGGTCCGGGCGCTGGTGGCCCGCGGCGCGAACGTCAACGCGAAGGAGAACGTGAAGGGGCAGACGGCGCTCATGTGGTCCATCTGGCAGGGCCACGACGACGTCACGCGCGCGCTGATCGAGGCCGGTGCCGATCTGAAGCTGGCGTCGAGCGGCGGATTTACGCCGATGCTTTTTGCCGTCCGTGAAGGCAACATGCCGATCCTGCGGCTGCTCTTCGAGAAGGGCGCGGGGGACGCGAATCAGGCCGGCACCGACACCTACTCGGCGCTGCACATCGCCGTCGTGCGCGGCCACGTCGAGATGGCGAAGTATCTGCTCGACAAGGGCGCGGACCCGAACAACATCATGCCCGGCTTCACCGTGCTGCACTGGGTGGCGGGCACGTGGGAGTCGGGTCACGCGCACGACTACATCTTCAACGAGACGGCCGTGAACCGCGTGCACGAGTGGAGCGTGCTGGCTGGCATTCCGTCGGTGGCGCAGAAGCACGACCTCATCAGCACACTGCTGGCGAAGGGGGCACAGGTCAACGCAGTGATGACGAAGGCGCCGCCGCGCTTCGGCCACTCGCTCTTCAAGACGGACCTGCTGCGTGGCGCCACGCCGTTCTATCTGGCGTCCGTGACATCTGACATCCCGACGATGAAGCTCCTGCTGGAGCACGGCGCGGACCCGAAGATCCTCGCGGCCAACAACAACTCGCCGATCATCATGGCCGCAGGCCTCGGGCGCGTGGAGCAGGAGAGCCGCGTGCCGGAAGAGCGGGCCATCGAGGCCGTGAAGCTCCTGCTCTCGCTGGGTGCGAACATCAACGAGGCGAACGCGGCGGGGAACACGCCGCTCCACGCGGCCACGATGGCCGGCCTCGAGCACATGGTCCGGTTCCTGGCCGAGAACGGCGCCGCAATCAACGCGAAGAACAAGGCCGGTGCCACGCCGCTCAAGCAGGCACACGGCTTCGAGGACATGTTCCTGCTCTACCTGAGACCGAAGGCCGCCGCGGTGCTGGAGACGTTCGGCGCCACGGAGTAGCGAGGGCTCGTAGCGTCGGTCCCCGCGGCCGAGCGGTCAGACGGCCGACGGCGTACCTGATTCCGGCTGTCAGCCGCGCGCGTCGTCGCGCAGGATCGGGTTCTGTGCCGTGCACGACGGGCAGATGCCGTGGCTGAACGTGGCGGCACTGTTGGCCTCCATGTAGGCCTCGAGCTTGTGCCAGTCGCCTTCGTCGTCGCGAATCTTGTGGCACCAGGCGCAGATTGGAATCATGCCCTGCAGCACATTCAGTTCCGCCAGGGCCGCCTGCAGCTTCGTCACCAGCTCCGCGCGTTCGATCAGCACGCGCCGACGCTCGGCGACCACGCTGCCCAGCAGCATGAACGAGATGACGGCCATGCTCGACGTGACCTGCGTGCGCTGAAGCCAGGAGACCGGCGTGGCATCGGGCATCGCGAACGGACCCTGCCCCTGGAGCGTGAACAGGACACCCATCGAGGCGACAACCAGCATCACCGCGCCCGTGCCGCCCGCGCCGAACCGGAAGCTGGCCCAGAGAAA
Source organism: Vicinamibacterales bacterium (assembly GCA_044356435.1). Classification (GTDB taxonomy): domain Bacteria; phylum Acidobacteriota; class Vicinamibacteria; order Vicinamibacterales; family UBA2999; genus CANKJK01. The sequence continues at coordinate 4,574 of JBIKWH010000039.1, read as the reverse complement.
GACCGGGAGACAGAACGAGGGCGTCCGCATGGCCGGCGGAAAGAAGCCGGCGAAGACGCCGTAGCCGGACACCAGGGCCATCACGGCCAGCACACCGATCTCGATCGTCCTGCCCAGCAGGGGAGCGGAGACGAGCGGCTTCTCGGACGACGCCAGTGCGATGAGAAACGGACCCGCGAGAAGGAGTCCGGTTCCGTCCGCGAGCCACCAGGCGATCCAGGCATCTCTGACCGGCGCGTCGGGTGCGACGCCGCCGATCCAGAGCCCGACGGCGAGCGCCCCGACCAGCGAGACGGCCCCGATGGTGCTGATGAGGATGCCGGCGTCCCTGGTCTCGTGCAGGGAGAACCGCCCGTTCGCCAGCCGCTTCGCAATCCAGGCGATCGCCCAGCACTCCGCGACCTGAATCGCGCCGACGCCCGCGGCAGCGGAGAGCGGCCAATCGAGACGCCACATCAGCAGGCCTGCCGTGGCGAGGGCCCCGCCGGCCATCGCGAGCGGGATTCGACGCCCGTGCGAGATGAAGAGGGTGGCGAGCAGCGCACCGGCCGGCGCCCAGAGGCTGGGCATGAGCAGGCTTCCGGCCGAGAGGGCCTGCGCCCGGGCGATTTCGGCACCGGTCAGGACCACGACAAGGAAGGCGGCAGCGACGAGCACGGCTCAGCTTATAACGACGCGAAAAAAGAGGGCCTCCGAAGAGGCCCCCAAAGGGAGGGGAGTGAAGGCTGACTAGGCCTCACCGGGAGTCTAGGACACTTGTGGACCGAGTCAAGTACCGCGAACCCGTTAGTTACTGCGCCGACAGGTTCCCCCGGCCGCCGCGCAGGACGTACTTCTGGATCTTGCCCGTCGCCGTCTTCGGCAGGTCGGTCACGAAGGTGAAGCTGTGGGGTGTCTTGAAGTGCGCCAGGCGGACTCGTGAGAACTCACGTAGCTCCTCCGGGGTGGCCGCGGCGCCGTCCTTCAGGACGACGAACGCATGCGGCGCTTCACCCCACCGGGCGTCCGGCAGGCCGACAACGGCCGCTTCCCGCACGGCTGGGTGCTCGAGGAGCATGGCCTCGACCTCGACGGACGAGATGTTCTCGCCGCCGCTGATGATGACGTCCTTCAGACGGTCGCGGATCTCGGCAAACCCGTCCGGGTGGACGACGGCCGCGTCCCCCGTATGAAACCAGCCGTCACCCATGGCCCGCTCGGTGGCCTCGGGGTCGTTGAAGTAGCCGGCCATCACGACATTCCCGCGCACGACGATCTCGCCCCGCGTTTCGCCGTCGCGAGGGACCTCGGCTCCGTCGGCGTCAACCACGCGCAACTCGCCTGAGGTCACCAGCTCGACGCCCTGCCGGGCCTTGATCACGGCCCGTGCCGCGGGCGTCAGCGCGGCGTGCTCGGGCCGGGTCTCGCAGACCGTAATGAACGGCGCGGTCTCCGTCAGCCCGTAGGCCTGCGTGAGGCGCCAGTCGAGCCTGCCCTCGATCGCGTCGATCGTCGCCGCGGCCGGTGGCGCGCCCGCCGTGAGGACGCGTACGCCAGGCGGGACGCCCTCCCGCATCTCGGCCGGCGCGTTCGCGAGGCCGATCAGCACCGTCGGCGCGGCACAGAGCGCCGTCACGCCTTCGCTCCGCGTCAGCAGAAAGATCTGCCCCGGATCGACCTTGCGCAGGCAGATATGGGTGGCGCCGACGGCGGTGACCATCCACGTGAAGGTCCAGCCGTTCGCATGAAACATCGGCAGCGTCCACAGATACCGGTCGCCGCAGGAAAGCGGAAAGTGGAGCAGGGTGCCGACGGCGTTCACCCAGGCATTGCGGTGGGTGATCATCACGCCCTTCGGTCGCGAGGTCGTGCCGCTGGTGTAGTTGATCGTCAGCAGGTCGCGTTCGCCGATCGTGGGGCGCGCGGGCTCCGGCGCGGCGGCCGCGAGCAGGGACTCATAGTTCTGCCACCCGTGCCTCGCGCCTTCAAGCGCGATGAAGTGCCGGACGGCCGGAAGCTCCGCGCGGATCTGATCCACCAGATCGATGTGGGTCTCTGCCGCGCAGACGACGGTGGCGCCGGAGTGGGTGATGAGATAGGCGACCTCCTGCGGGGAGAGCCGGAAGTTGATCGGAACGAGCACAGCGCCGACCTGGGGCACCGCGTAGAACGACTCCAGCTGGCCGTGGGTGTTCGGCGCGATGTAGGCCACGCGGTCGCCCTGACGCACGCCGAGGGCCTGAAGCGCCGCCGACCAGCGGTCGCAGCGCTCAAAGAAGGCGGCATAGGTCCAACGGGACGCGCCGTCGACAACGGCCTCACGGTCCGCGTAGAGCCGCCGCGCCCGACGCATGAACTCAAGGGGCGTGAGCGCGAGTTCCATCGGTCGTCCCCCGGGACCCTCGCCGTGGTGCGGGGTTAGTTTGAGGGCCGGAGCTGGAACGTGAAGACCGTGTCCGTCAGCATGTCGAGATTCGAGCCGTCCGTGATGAAGCCGGTGGCCGAGGCTTCAAAGCGTGCGGCTCCCCGCGTCAGGCCCTCAATGCGGAACGCGCCCGAGGTATCCGTGCGCAGGCCGCGGCCGGTATCTGGCCCGGTCTTCACTTCAACCAGCGCGTTCGCGATGACCTCACCGCTGACGGCGTTCCGCACGAAGCCACTGAGCGCCACGGTCACGACGGGGGCCGGCGTCGGCGTCGGCGTCGGCGTCGGGGTCGGGGTCGGCGTCGGCGTCGGGGTTGGCGTCGGCGTGGGCGTGGGCGTGGGCGTCGGCGTGGGCGTCGGCGTGGGCGTCGGCGTCGGTGCCGGGGAGGGCGCCGGGCTCGGGGACGTCGGACCGCTGGTGGAACTGCAACCGGCAAAGCCGAAGGCGAGCACGGCAGCGGCGCAGCTCAGGACGACAAGGGCGGAACGCAGGGATCGCATCACGTGGGGATTGTAGCCGACTCGCGGCGACCCGCGTCCGGCAGCGGCCGGGCCGCGCGCATCAGACACCCGCAATGGATGCGCGGGACGCTGGTACACATTTATGTCGGCACTGAGGGCTAATCCGCACAGCAATGTTGAAACGGTCCGAGGACGAGGACGCGAGCCAGACGGCGATCCGGGGGTGTTTCACTAGGAAATGCGGGGCAAGGAGGGGGAAGCCGGCAGGAAACGCGGATGGAGCCAATTTTGCTGAAGAAACAGTAGACAGATCGGGGGACACACGTGGGTGGCGCAGCGACAGCACGGCAGGATGAACACGGGGTGCAGCCCGCGCGGGCCTCGGTGCGGATGGCGACAACCGCCTTCGCGACCCTCGCCCAGATCAGCCGGGCGATGGTCGGCGGACCGAACCTGCGTGGCCTGCTGCATCAGGTTCTCGAGATTCTCAGCCAGAACCACGGGGTGATCCGCGGAACCGTGGCGCTGCTGTCGGACGACGACGGCGCCATCGTCGTCCATGCCTCCGACGGCCCGGTGCGGTCGGGGGCTCATACGGCCCGCTACCGATTGGGTGAGGGCATTACCGGCCGCGTCGTGGAGAGCGGCCGGGCCGTCGTGGTGCCGCGCATCAGCCGGGAGCCGGCGTTTCTCTTCCGTGCGGCCGAACGTCCCGAGCTTCGCGAGCGGGAGCTCAGCTACATCTCGATTCCGATCATCGTCCGGAAGAAGGCCGTGGGCGCGCTCGGTGTCGATCTGCCGTTCGAGCCCGATCGGGACTACGAAGCCACGTTGCAGTTTCTGGACGTGGTCGCGGCCATGCTGGCGCAGGCCGTCAGCACCCACCGGGCGGCCGAACTGGAGCGCCGGCGCCTACTCGACGAGAACACGCACCTCCGTCAGGAGCTCAAGGAGCGCTATGACTTCAGCAACATCGTCGGCACCAGCGGTCCGATGCGCCAGGTCTACGAGGCGATCGAGCAGGTGGCCCGCACCACGACGACGGTCATGCTCCGCGGGGAGTCGGGCACGGGGAAGGAGCTCATCGCCCACGCGATTCACTACAACTCCCCGCGGGCCGATGGCCCGTTCGTCAAGGTGAGCTGCGCCGCGCTGCCGGAGAGCCTCATCGAATCGGAGCTATTCGGCTACGAGAAGGGCGCCTTCACCGGCGCCCACGCGACGAAGAAGGGGCGGTTCGAGCTGGCGGCCGGCGGGACGCTCTTCCTCGACGAGATCGGCGAATTGAGCCTGGCCACGCAGGTGAAGCTGCTGCGCGTGCTCCAGGAGCGCGAGTTCGAGCGGCTCGGCGGCACGCAGACGATCCGCGCGGACGTCCGGCTGATTACCGCCACGCACAAGGCGCTCGAGCGGGCCATCACGGACGGAACGTTCCGGTCTGACCTGTATTACCGGCTCAATGTCTTTCCGATCCCGGTGCCGCCGCTGCGTGAGCGGAAGCCGGACATCCTCCAGTTGGCCGACCACTTTCTCGCGAAGTTCTCACGCGAGCACAAGAAGGTCATCAAGCGGATCTCGACACCGGCGATCGACATGCTGATGAGCTATCACTGGCCGGGCAACGTGCGCGAGCTGACGAACGCACTGGAGCGGGCGGTCGTCGTCTGCGACGGACAGGTGATCCACGGGCACCATCTGCCGCCGACCCT
>JBIKWH010000228.1:0-4235 GCA_044356435.1 Vicinamibacterales bacterium | reverse complement strand
GGCCGGGAATCCGATCGGGACCGGCGGCGGCCGCCCAGAGTCCGACGGCGCCGTCGACATGCAGCCAGCCGCCGTGCGCGTGGGTGATGTCCGCGAGCGCGCCAACCGGATCGATCGCGCCCGTGTTCACGTTGCCGGCCTGGCAGCAGACGATGACGGGACCGGGCGCCCCGCTCGCCAGCGCGGCGGCGAGTGCGTCGGGGCGCATCGCCCCGTTGGCGTCGGTGGCCACGCGTTCGAGACACGCCGTTCCGAAGCCGAGCAGCCGCGTGGCCCTGGGCACCGTCACGTGCGCTTCGTCGCCCACGACGATCCTGACGGCCGGCGCGCCGGCCAGTCCGCGTGTCTCCACGTCCCAGCCCGCCTGCGCCAGCACGTGGTGGCGGGCCGCGGCGAGCGCTGTCGTGTTGGCCATCTGGCCGCCGGTGACGAACGCGAACGAGCAGGTGGACGGGAGCCCGAGCAGCTCCAGCAGCCACTGACCGGCGATGTCCTCCGCGACGGTGGTGCCCGGAGTCGGGGCGAAGAGGCCGCTGTTCTGATCCCAGGCGCTGACGAGCCAGTCCGCACCGAGCGCGGCGGGCACGGCGCCGCCGATGACGAAGCCGAAGAACCGGCCCGAGGCCATGCCCATCAGCCCGCCCGCCTCCAGCGTGTCCGCCAGGTGGGCCACGACGGCAAAGGGGTCGGCGGGTCCGACGGGGAGGGGGCCGCCAAGGGCGTCACGCAGCGCCGGGGCGGAGGCGGTGGGCGCGACGCGGGCGGTGGCCACGGCCTCGCGGTAGCGGATGCCGCGTTCGGCGACCCAGGTGAGCAGCGCGTCCTGTTCCATGCCTCTCTTCTACCAGAGGTGCGGCTGGCCTCGCGCGGCTCGCCCGGGCTCGGGGGCGTCGGACTAGCGGGCCTCGCCCCAGTCCGGGTGCGCCGCCGTGCCGGCCGCCAGCGTGCCGTCCGGAGCGCGAAGCCGGGCGCCGGCGCCGGCCGGCAACCGCAGACGTCGCGGCCGAGCATCGTGGAGGTCGTCCCGGCTGAACGCCTCGCGCATCAGGCCCGTACGGTCGTGACCCGGCGCGCGGAGCAGGACGTGGCCGAGCTCGTGCGCGACGACGCGTCCCGTCGCCCGAGACAGGGTTCCGGTGGGCACGGCGGCGGTTTCGCCCGGCAGACGGCCCAGTGCGGGTCCGCCCAAGGCTCGGCGGATGCGCCCGGGGGACACCGTGATCACCGCGCCCGGAGCGCCGTCGGTGAACGGAGTCCAGCCCAGCGCCGACGCGTGCGCGTCTGGTCCCAGGTCGTCGGCAAAGCGGAGCCAGACCGTCCGGCCGCCACCAACGGCGGCGTCAGGTTGGGTGCGGACCGCCACCCGGACGGCGGAGGCCCAGAGCTGCTGGAGTTCCGTCTCGACGAGCGGGAGGTCGATTCCCGGAGGTACGGACGTCGCGACGAGGAAGACGGTCGTGAGGAGGGAGGCGGCAGGCATCGGCGTCGTGGCCGAGTCTGTCCAGTGTTGGGCTGTTGCTCCGAGGGCTTTGGCGCCGGCCGTATGGTTTCAGGGACGAACCGTCGGCTGGCTGTGACGAACGCCGGCGGCGTGCCGGTGCGTGCTTGATCGCGGCCCGATTTCACTTGATAGTGCTGGACGTGCAGCACAGAGCGGCATCCCGGGTGTTCTCCCCTCGGGTGCTCTTCATCATCGCGACGGTGTTCGGCGTCTCGTCGACGATTCAGGCGGCGTTTCTGGGTCGGGAACATGCGGCTGAGTGGGACTGGGTCGGCTGGTTCCATCTCGGGCTGCTGAATCTCTGGTACTGGTACGTCCCGGCGCTCCTCGCCCCACTCGTCATGCGCCTGGCGCAGCGGTTCTCGCTGGATCGGACGCCGGTCTGGCAGCAGGCGGGCGTCCACGCTGCCGGCGTCGTCGCCTACGGCGTCGCCCACACGGGGGCGATGGGGGCCGCGCGCGTGCTCCTCGGCCAACTCTCGAGCCACAAGATGATGGCGGCCGGGTTCTGGAGCTTCACGACGACGGAGTATGTCCGCCAGTTCGACTGGCTGATGATGACGTATCTGTTTCTCGTCGGGCTGGCTCACGCCCTCGACTATCGCGGGCAGTCGGAGCGTCACGCGCTGGCGTCCTCGCAACTGGAAACGCGGTTGGTCGAGGCGCGGTTGCAGTCGCTGCAGCGGCAGCTCCACCCGCACTTCCTGTTCAACACGCTCAATACGATCTCAGCGCTGATCCGCACCAACGCATCGGCGGCGGACCGGATGATCGAGCAGCTCGGGGCGCTCCTCCGCCTGACCCTGCGCGTGGGTGACCGTCCGGTCGTGTCACTGGAGACGGATCTGGACGCGCTGCACACCTATCTCGCGATCGAACAGACGCGCCTTGGAGCACGGCTCCAGGTCGGGTTCGCCATCGCCGACGAGACGCTCGGTGCCGAAGTGCCCAGCCTCCTGCTCCAGCCGCTGGTGGAGAACGCGATTCGCCACGGCGTGGCGCCGCACAGCCGTCAGGGCTGGGTGCGGGTCGAGGCGGCACGCGCGGGTGACCGGCTGCGGGTCACCGTGCGCGACAGCGGCGACGGCGTCGATGAAGGGAGCCTGTCCAAGGCGGGCAGTGGCGTCGGTCTCTCGAATACCCGCGCGCGCCTGCAGCATCTCTATCCGGGCGATCACAAGCTGGCGCTCGGCAGCACGGCCGAAGGCTTCAGCGTGACCGTGGACCTGCCGTTTGTGGCGGCCGCGTCCGGAGCGGGACGGACGCGCGCCGGCGATCACGCGGGCGCGGCATGACGGCCATTCGCACGGTCGTGGTCGAGGACGAACCGGTCTCGCGAGACCGGCTCGTCGCGCTCCTCGCGGACGAGCCTGAGGTGGAGGTGGTGGCCACCTGCGCCGACGGCCGATCGGCGGTGGAGACCATAGCCACGGCGGAACCCGACCTGGTCCTCCTGGACATCCAGCTTCCGGAACTGGACGGACTCAGCCTCGCGCGGACGCTGTCAGGTGAACGGAGACCCGCGGTGGTGTTCATCACGGCGCACGACCAGTACGCGCTGCCGGCGTTCGAGATTCACGCGCTCGACTACCTGCTCAAGCCGTTCAGCGAAGAACGGTTCCGCGAGTCGCTGGCGCACGTGCGCCGGCACCTGCAGCAGAAGCGCGCGACGGCGCTCGGCCAGCAGATCATCGACATGATGCCCGGCGTGGGATTTGCCGGCCTTCCGGCGACGCCCGTGCCGCGGCGGCCGCAACGCATCGCGGTCAAGGGGAGCGGCCGCGTCTATTTCGTGAAGGTCGACGACATCGACTACTGCGAAGCGGCCGGCAACTACGCGTGCCTCCACACCGGTGGCCGGACGCACCTCATACGGGAGACCATGGACAGCCTGGAGGCCCGGCTGGATGCCGACGTGTTTGTGCGCATCCACCGTTCCGTCATCGTGAATGTCGAGCGGATCCACGAGATCCAGTCCACATTCGGCGGCGAGTCGATCGTGAAGCTCAGGGACGGCACCCGGCTCACCATGAGCCGCACGTATCGCGACGCGCTGCAGTCGCGGCTTGACCGTCCCCAGTAGTGCGGGCGCCCCCGTCTCGGTTCCCGCCCTGGGTCCTGGCTTGACGCAGTAAAGTAAGTGGCCTGGGCGGCTTCGCTCATGGGGAGGATTCAGTCGATGAAGATGACAGGACTTATGGCCGGCGCCCTTGCGGTGGCCGTGCTGGCCGGTGCTCAGCTTGCGCCGGTGGTGGTGGATGCCCAGGGTGGTGTGGCCATCTCGGGCGTGGTGACCTCGAAGGAAGAGGGCAAGATGGAGGGCGTCGTCGTGACGGCCCGGAAGGATGGCGGCAATTCGCAGGTGTCGGTGGTGACGGGCAAGGACGGCAAGTACGCCTTCCCGCGGACGCATCTCGATCCGGGCGCCTACACGGTGAAGACCCGCGCCGTGGGCTACGACCTCACCGACCCCGGCACCATCACGGTGGCCGCGGGCAAGACGGCGAAGGCGGACCTGAAGCTCGGCAAGACGCAGAACCTCGGCCGGCAGCTCAGCAACGTCGAGTGGCTGCTGAACGTCACCAACCGGACGCCGGAGCAGAAGGACCGGATGGTGCACCAGCTCCTGGCCTGCAACTACTGCCACACCTATCGCCGCATCTTCACGACGAAGTACACGGCCGACCAGTGGATGCCGGTGATCGACCGGATGGTGAAGTACTACGCGGACGGC
>JBIKWH010000202.1:0-4491 GCA_044356435.1 Vicinamibacterales bacterium | reverse complement strand
CCATGTTCGTGTTCACGTTGAAGGCGAAGCCGTGGCTCGTGATCCAGCGCGAGATGCGCACGCCGATCGCGCCGATCTTCTCTCCGCGAACCCAGGTTCCTGAGCACCCCTGAATACGGCCGGCCTGAACGCCGTAGCCCGCGCAGACGCGAATCATGACTTCTTCGAGATCGCGGACGTACTTGTGGACGTCCTGCCGGTCCGGCTTCAGGTCGAGAATCGGGTAGCCGACGATCTGGCCCGGGCCGTGGTAGGTCACGTCCCCGCCGCGGCCGGTTTCGTGAATGTCGATCCCGAGACCCGCGAGATGCTCCGCGGACGCCACGATGTGCGAGCGCCCGCCATCACCGCGGTTCCCCACTGTGATGACGGCGGGATGCTGGAGAAGGAGGAGTGTGTCGGGGATGCGGTCGTGCCGCCGCTCTTCGGCCAGCCCGCGCTGCAGGGCGAGCGCCTCCGCGTACGGCATAACGCCGAGCCGCCGAACCTCGAGTGGCCTCACAGAAACAGTCTACGCCGCCAGATGTGTGAGTGGCGCCGAACGGGGCTGTTCGGCGACAGGACCCGCACGCACGCGGCGTGGGGTGAGCTCTAGAGGCTGGCCGGGTCGAAGTGCTCGATCCCGTGCTTGATCTCGGCCATGAACGCATCGGCCACCGCGCCGTCCACCAGGCGGTGATCGAAGCCGAGCGTCAGGTACGACATCGTCCGGATCACGAGCTCGTCCTTCACCACCACCGCGCGCTTCTCGACCGTGCCCATGCACAGGATGCCGACCTGCGGCTGGTTGATGATCGGCAGGCCGAACTGCGCGCCGTACTGGCCCGGGTTCGTGAGCGTGAACGTGCCGCCGTTCACTTCCGTGGGCGCGAGCTTCTTCGTGCGGGCGCGATTGGCGACGTCCGAGATGGCCGTGGCGAGCTCCTTCACCGACTTCTTCTCGGCATTCGGAATCACCGGGACGATCAGGCCGTTCTCCAGTGCCACGGCCACGCCCAGATGCACGTCGCGGCGATACACGACGTTGTTCGCGTCGAGCGAGGCGTTGAGCACCGGGTGATTCTTCAATGCGTCGAGCGTCGCCTTGGCGACGAACGCCATCAGGGTGAGCTTGACGCCGGCCTTCTCGTACTCGGCCTTCTTCTTCGCGCGCAGTTCCGACGCGTGCGTGAAGTCCACCTGAAACACGGTGTGCGCGTGGGCCGACGTCCGCCGGCTCAGGATCATGTGCTCCGCGATCTTCTTGCGCATCACGGAGAGGGTTTCGACGCGGTCGTCCGGCCCGATGTTGGTGATGACGGGCACCGGGTCCGGCGTGGAGACCGGGCGCGCCGCGGCACCACCGCCGGCGAGCGCCTTCATGAAATCGGCCTTCGTCACGCGGCCTTCGAGGCCCGTGCCACCAATGCCGCCGATGTCGAGCTTGTGTTCCTTCGCCAGGCGGCGCACGAGCGGGGACGAGCGCTTACGGCCGCCGGCGGCGGCCGCGCGCGGAACGTCGGCAGCGGGAGCCGCGGCGCTCGCCGCCACGGGCGTGGCCGCAATCACGACGGGGATGTCGCCAGCGGACTCACCCGCCTGCCCGATCACGGCCACCACGCCGTTGACAGCGGCCATCTCGCCTTCCTTGATGTGGATGGCGAGCAGCACGCCGCCGGTCGGCGAGGGAATCTCGGCGTCTACCTTGTCGGTAGAGATCTCGAAGAGCGGTTCGTCGCGGTCGACGGAATCGCCGACCTTCTTCAGCCAGCGGACGAGCGTCCCCTCGGCGATCGACTCCCCCATCTGGGGCATCAGGACTGGTGTGGGCATGAGCGGTCTGGCGGAAGGCGTACGTCGCGGCGAACGTTACGAGTGAATGGCGGCCCCGTGCGTCGCGTGCGCCGCCTCGCCCACGGCTTCCGAGAACGTCGGGTGCGCGTGGATGGTCTTGATGAGCTCTTCGACCGTGCACTCCAGGCGAAGCGCCAGCACGGCCTCGGCGACCAGTTCCGTGGAGCGCGGGCCGATCATGTGCACGCCGAGCACCTCGTCGTACTTCTTGTCGGCGACGATCTTCACGAAGCCTTCGGTCTCGTTGGCCATCTTCGCTCGGCCGAGGACGCCGAACGGGAAGTTGCCCACGCGCACGTCGTAGCCCTTCGCCTTTGCCTGTGCCTCGGTGAGGCCCACGCTGCCGATCTCCGGATCGCAGTAGGTGCAGCCCGGAACGTGGTCGTAGTTGATCGGCTCCACGTGCTTGCCGGCAAGCCGCTCGGCCACGATGATGCCTTCCGCCGACGATACGTGCGCGAGCTGCTTGTGCGGCCCGTCGATCGTGATCACGTCGCCGATCGCCGAGATGTTCGGGACGTTCGTGCGGAACAGGTTGTCGACCTTGATGTAGCCCCGCTCCATCGTGATGCCGAGCTCTTCGGCACCGAGGCCGGTCGTGACCGGACCGCGCCCGGTGGCCACGAGGAGCAGTTCGACGGAGAGCTTCGTGACCTTGCCGTCCGCGCCTTCGGCTTCGATGTCCACGCCGTTGGCCGTGGCCGTCGCCTTCGTCACCTTGGTACCGACGAGCGACGTGATGCCCTGCTTCTTGAACGACTTCTGCAGCTCGGCGGAGACTGCTTCGTCCTCGACGGGAACCAGACGCGGCATCAGCTCGATGATCGTCACCTCCGCGCCGAAGCGGCGGTAGATCGACGCGAACTCCACGCCGACGGCGCCGCTGCCCATGATGGCCAGGGACTTCGGCACAGCCGGCAGGTGAATCGCTTCGTCGCTCGTGATGATGCGCGTGTGGTCGATCGTGATGCCGGGCACGCTGCGCGGGGACGAGCCGGTGGCCACGATGATTTCCTTGGCCGTGAGCGTCTGCTTGTCGCCCTCGAACACCTCGACGCCGCCGTTCCCGGTCAGCTTCGCCGTGCCCTTGATCCAGTCGATCTTGTTCTTCTTGAACAGGAACTCGATGCCCTTGGTGAGACCACCGACGACCTTGTCCTTGCGGGTCTGCACCTTGGTCATGTCGATGGACGGCGTGCCTGCCGGGATCGTGACGCCCCAGGTATCGGCTTCCTGAATGACCTTGAGCGCGTGTGCATGCTCGAGGAGCGCCTTGGTCGGGATACAGCCCCAGAGCAGGCAGGTACCGCCGAGCGACTTCTGCTTCTCGACGACGGCGACCTTCATGCCGAGCTGGGAGGCGCGGATGGCGGCGACATAGCCACCGGTTCCGGCTCCGATCACAACCAGGTCATAGGCGTTGGGCACAAACACTCCTCATCGGAAGGACCACCGCAGCACTCAGCCGCGCGGCCTGAAACCGTTCAGCGCTTCACGGACGCAAGGGGAACGAAGGCCTCGGCGATCCGAGGCGGGGGTGGTGCCGGCTCGGTGTCGGATCCCATCTGGCGTTGCACCTGCGCCCGCAACTCGCCGTGCTGGTACTTCAGTTCCCAGTACCGCTCGGTGAGCTGGGCGAGCTGCCGGGACGTTCGCCGGGCTTGCATCCAGGACACAACAGACGCCACGAGCGACACGCCCGCGATTCCCCATAACAGCATCATTTCGCGAGGCTTACCGTCCCGATTCGTACCTTATAGACCTCATCCAAGGGTGTCAAGGCGCGGGTACAATGCCGCATCGCGCCTTCCGCGAACCATGGCACCAGGCCGAAAGACGATCCTCATCATCGACGACGACGAAGGGACCCGCGAGACCCTCGGCACCATCCTCCGCGGTGACTTCCGCCTGCTCTTCGCCTCGAGCGGAGAGGGCGGGCTGGCGCTGATGCAGTCGGAGCACGTCGACCTCGTCCTGCTGGACGTCCGCCTGCCGGGCATCGGTGGCCTGGACGTGCTGACCATCGCGAAAGAGAACTACCCGCTCTGCGAGGTCATCGTCATCTCCGCGGTGCGGGAGCTGGAGTGCGCGATTACCGCGATGCAGCGCGGTGCCTACCACTACGTCACCAAGGAGTTCGACTACGACGCCGTCCGCTCGCTGGTCACCAAAGCCATCGAGCGGCAGTCCATGAACCGGCAGGTGATGCGGCTTTCCGCCGAGGTCGAAGACGCGACCGGGCGGGAGTTCGTGGCCGGGTCCAGCCCGGGCATGCACGCGGTGATGACCATCATCGAGAAGGTGGCGCCTCTGCCGGCGACCGTCCTGATCCTCGGGGAGAGCGGCACGGGAAAGGAGCTTCTGGCGCGGCATCTCCACGAACGGTCGGGCTCGGCAGCCGATGCACCCTTTGTGGCCGTGAATGTGGCCGCCATTCCGAAGGAGCTGGTAGAGAGCACACTCTTCGGCCATGAGCGCGGCGCTTTCACCGGAGCCGTGAAACAGCAGATCGGCAAGTTCGAACTGGCCTCGGGCGGCACGCTGTTCCTCGACGAGATCGGGGACCTCCGCGTGGATCTGCAGGCCAAGCTGCTGCGGGCGCTGCAGGAGGGCGAAATCGAACGCGTCGGCGGCACGCGCCCGATCCGGACCGACTTC
>JBIKWH010000201.1:0-4493 GCA_044356435.1 Vicinamibacterales bacterium | reverse complement strand
GGTGCCGTTCACAGGCGCCCAGTGAGCGCAGGAAACGGATATCGCCCCATCCCGCAGCCCGGACACTCCGGCCGTACACACGAAGGGCCGGCGGTGAGGCCGGCCCTGATGTCGTACCCGCCGCGCGCGGCGGCTAGTAGCTGAAGCTGCCGAAGAACGCCGACTTCTTGTGCGGGTCGCTCCACTTCGTGCCGAGCGCCGTGCCCATGAAGCTGTGCTGGTCGGCCGTGCCGAGCGTCGAGTTCGACATGGACGAGAGCGGGTGGAACCACTGCATCGCGCCGCAGCTCGCGTCGTGGTCGATCTTCTTCGTCACGTCGAGCACGGCGTCGCCCGCCCTGACGCTCACCGCGTCCTTCGTGTCGGCGAACTGGATCGCGGTCGGCGTCACCTTGACCACCGTACCCACGAGGCCGCGCGAGAGCTCGTTGGCCATGGCGACGAGCGCGATCTGCTGGACCTGCGTGGCGCGCTGGTCGACATAGACCGCCGACTTCGTCGTGGCCCGGCCGCCGCCGATCTCGGTGATGCCGAGGTTCTGATTGCCGTTGATGGCCGCGACGACCGCCAGGTTGTCGATCGAGACGCCGTTGAAGGTGCCCTTGTCGACCTTCCAGGCGAGCACGGCCTGCCGACCCGATGTGCCGGCCTCCGCGTTCATCACGCAGCCGCCGACGAAGACCTCGGCCGTGCGGGCCTCAAGATAGGTGCCCTTGCCGGAGCCGTTGCCGCCGGCCAGGAGAGTCGAACCCGCGATTCCGATGAGCGCCGCCAGTACGGTCAGTTGCTTCATGGCTTGAAACCTCTCGAAAAAGTGTAGCACCCGGCCGCGTCCCGCGACCGTTGCCTTATTCAGCGCCGTGGTCGTGCTGATGGCCGCCATCCCCGTCGTGCCGGCAGCAGCCGCGTCCGCCGACGCAGCAGTCCGGCCGCACGGGGTGGCCGTCCGGCCCGAAGGCGTGGGACGTTTCCTGACACCAGTAGGACGCGGAGTCGTACGGGTCGAAAAACCGCAGCGCCTGCGGATTGTCGACGCTCATCACATACATCGCCTTGTGGCGGATGTGCTCGCACTGGACGCCCGGCACAACGGCCGGCGAATCGGGATGCAGCATGGCTAGCTCCTTCTCCCCGCCGCTTCCATGACGGCGCGGGCGACGGCGGTCTTCGTGATCTGGACCTTGTAGGCGTTCTGGGAGAGCGGTCGCGCACCCTGCACCGCGGCTTCGGCCGCCGCGTCGGCGGTGGCCTGCGTCAGCGGCTTGCCGACCAGTGCCCGTTCCGCGGCGTCGGAGCGCCACGGGGTCGGCGCGACGGCGCCGAGCACCACGCGGGCAGAGTCCACCACGCCGCCCTTCGTCGTCACGACCACGGTGGCAAACGCCATCGGCCAGTCGCGCGACTCCTTGAAGCGCACTTCGTAGTGCCCGCTCTTGATAGCGCCGGGCGCCGGCAGGATCACGTGCGTCAGGAGTTCGTCGTCACCGAGGACGTTCTCCTTCTTCACGTTCTGCATCGTCGGCTGGGTGAAGTACTCGGCGGCGGGAATCTCGCGTGCGCCGTTCGGACCCTCGACGACGAACCGCGCGCCGTAGGCGACGCACGGCACCGCGAGGCTCGACGGATGGACGATCTTGCTCGGACCGTCGTTGCCGAAGATGGCGTTGTACTGGTTCTCGCCGTCCACCGAGAAGCAGCGGTTGCCGCCCTTCTTGAAGCAGACGAACTCTTCCTGCCGGAAGTACCAGCAGCGGGGACGCTGATTGAGGTTCCCGCCGACGGTGCCCTGGTGCCGGATCTGCGGCGACCCGACCTTGGCCGCGGCTTCCGCGAGGGCCGGATACATCCGGATCACCTGCGCGTTGGTGGAGAGCGCGTCGATGGTCAGAGCGGCGCCGATCTTGAGCCCGCCGGCCAACGGCGTGACCGTGGATTCGAGCGCCTGCTTCACGTTGACGAGCGTGTCGGCGTCCTCGACGTAGTTCTTCATGCGGGCCAGGAGATCCTGCCCGCCGCCGAGCGGCCGCACGATGCCGCCGGCCTTCAGCGCGGCGATCGCGTCCTTCGCGGTCGTGGGGTTGACGTAGGCAAAGGCCTTCATGCCTTCCTCCCGGCCTTGTGGGCCTCAAGCGCGGCGAGTACCCGGTGCGGATGCAGCGGCAGGCTGCGGATCGTCGCGCCGGTGGCGTTGCGCACGGCGTTGGCGATGGCCGACGCCGTGGGGACTGTTGGTGGTTCGCCGATGCCGATGACGCCGCGTTCCGGCATGTTCATCAGCATGACCTCGACCTTCGGAATATCCGACATGCCTGCCAGCAGGTAGTGCTCCATGTTGGGGTTCACCATCTGACCGGTGCGACGGTCGAGCAGCCGATCCTCGAACAGCGCGAAGTTGATGGAGCTGATCACGCCGCCGTAGACCTGCGACTCGGCGAGGAGCTTGCTCACCACGAGCCCGCAGTCCTGAATCGCGAGCACGCGGTCCACCTTGACGACCCCGGTGTCGGTGTCGACGGTCACTTCCGCGAACTGCACGCCGGAGGTGTTGACGGAGGAGAGCCCGGGCTCCCAGGCGTTGTCGATCGAGATGGGCTCCTGCCCGAGGTGCTTGCAGGCGGCCTTCCACGAGAGGGACTTGCCGCCGCCCTGCACGCGCCCGTTGACGATGCTCAGCTTCGAGGCGTCCACGCCGATGGCGGCGCCGACGCGGGCGAGCAGCGCGTCCTTCGCGCGGCCGGCCGCGATGCGGATGGCCGGCGTGATGCCCGGCGTGGCCGTGCTGCCGCCGGAGACGCCGGCGAAGGGCAGGTTGGTGTCGCCGATCTCGGCCTTCACCGTGGCCAGCGGCACGCCCAGCGTGTCCGCCGCGACGACGCCGACGACCGTGCGCGTGCCGGTGCCGAGGTCCTGCGTGCCGCACTTCACGACCACCGACCCGTCCGCGAAGATGTCGATGTGCGCGTTGCCGGCGCGGCCGCCGCCACCCCACTGGCACGCGGAGACGCCCATCCCGCGCTTCAGTGGACCCTTGCCGCTGTCGCCGGTCGCGTGGCGCTTGTTCCAGCCGAACTTCTTCGCGCCGATCGTGTAGTACTCCGACCACATCGCGTCGGGCGCGAGCGGCGGCAGATTCTTCAGCCGGAACTCGATCGGATCCATCTTCACGAGATCCGCGAGCTCGTCCATCAGCACTTCGGTGGCAAAGCACCCCTGCGGATGGCCCGGCGCCCGCATCGGCCGCTGGTTGCCGGCGTTGATGTAGACGTCGAGGTGCGTCCGCTTCCGGTTGGGGAACTGGTAGATGTAGGGCAGCGGGAACTGCGCGCCCTGTCCGGAGCCGCCGGTGCCCCAGGTCTGCGCCTCGAACGCTACGCACTTGCCGTCCGCGCTGACGCCCGCCTTGATCTTCGAGAAGGCCGACGGCCGGTTGCCCGAGTCGAGATGCTCTTCCTTGCGGTCGAGCATCAGCTTCACCGGCGTGCCCGTCATCAGCGCCAGCCGCGCCGGGATGACGACGGCCGCGTCCGCGGAGACCTTGCTGCCGAAGCCGCCGCCCATGTACTCGCAGATGACGCGGACGTTGGCTTCCGGAATCTTCAGCGCGCCGGCGAGCTGCTGACGCGTGGCGTGCACACCCTGGGTCGAGACCCAGGCCGTGATCTTGTCGCCGTTCCACTCGCAGACCGCGCCGTGCGATTCGAGGCAGACGTGCGTGATGACCTGCGTGTCGTAGGTCGCTTCAACGATGTGGGCCGCGGACTTGAATCCCGCGGCCAGATCGCCGGCCTCTGCCGCCTGCCCCGCGCGCGTGTTGCCGTTCGGGAAGATCTTCGGCGTGGCGGTGTCCATGCTCGTCGCCTCGCGCACGGAGAAGGGCAGCGTCTCGTAGGTAACCTTCACGAGGCGGGCGGCGTCGCGCGCGTGATCTTCGGAGTCCGCCGCGACGGCGGCGACGACATCACCCTGATACATCACCTCGGCGCCGGGATCGCGCCACGCCAGCACGGCGCGGACGCCGGGCGCCTTCTTCGCGGCGGAGAAGTCGATCGCGACGATCTTCGCGTGCGGGTGCGGTGAGCGGACCGCGCGCGCCCACAGCATGCCGGGCCGGTTGATGTCGTAGGTATAGCGGGCGGTGCCGGACACCTTGGCGGGGCCGTCCACTCGCTCCACGCGCTGGCTGATGAGCGGCGTCTTCGCAGGCGGCTGCGCCCATGCGTACTTCTTGGCGTTGGCCGTCGGCGCGTTCGGATTCGCGGCCGGAGCTGCCGCCGGTGGCTGCTGCGTCGTTTCGTTAGCCATGCTGCACCCCCGCGGCCTGGTGGGCGGCTTCGAGCACCCGGTTGAACGTGCCGCAGCGGCAGACGTTGCCGTTCAGCTCATGCCGGATCTTGGCCGGCGTCGGATGCGGGAACTTCTCGACGAGCGCCACGGTCGCCATCACGAAGCCCGGTGTGCAGAAGCCGCACATCATGGCGTCCTTCTCGCAGAAC
>JBIKWH010000200.1:0-4497 GCA_044356435.1 Vicinamibacterales bacterium | reverse complement strand
ATCGCGCCGAGCATGCCGTACTCCAGGCACAGCACGGCGGCAATCACGCCCGACCCTGCGCCAAGCGTCCGCAGGATCGCCACTTCGTAGATGCGGCGGAACTTCGTGGCCGACACCGCGCCGACGAGGATCAGCAGCCCGCTGACGAGCACCAGACCACCCACCGCGGTCACGCCGCGCGTGACGGCCCCGGCAATGCCGCGGAACGTCTGCAGGACCTCCCGGAGGTCCACGATGGTGACGTTCGGGCTGTCGCGGACGACCGAGGCGATGAGCCGGCCCCGCGCGGCGGCATCCACGGGCCCCCGTGCGGTGCCCATGTAGCTGTGCGGCGCCCCGGCGAAGGTGTCCGGGCGGAACACGAACACGAACCCACCCGCCCGGAACTCCCGGAAATCCACGCGCCGGATACTCGAGACCCGCGCCCGGACGACCCGCCCGAGCACGTCAAAGCGCATCTCGTCGCCGACGTGGATGTCGTACCGGTCGCGCACTTCCTGCTCGATCGAGACCTCCGGCAACTCGCCCGCCACGGGTGCGCTCCACCACCGGCCCTCGACCAGTTCCTCGTTGGCCTCCATGTGGTCCCGATACGTGACCGTGTACTCCCGGGCGAGAGACCCCCGCCCGCGGACGTCCTGCACGCCGTCCAGTTGCACCTCGGCGCCGCGCACACCGGTCACGCGCGCCCGGAGCACCGGCATCATCAGGGCCCCGGGGAAGGCGTCGTTGCCGTCGTCGATGAGCTGCATCACGCGCGTGCGCTGGTCCTGCTGCACGTCGAGCAGAAAGATGTCCGGCGCGTCGTCGCCCATCTGCAGGCTGAAGTCGCGCACCAGATTGGTTTCGAGCGCCCGGATTCCGAGAATGAAGAACGCGCCAAGGCCGACGGCGAGCAGAATCACGTCCGTCTGATGCCCAGGCCGCACGACGTGCAGCGCGGCATGGCGCACCGCGAACGTGCGCACCCGCGTCAGCGGCGTGACGAGCCGCACGAGCAGCCGGCCCGCGCCCATCAGCGCGATGGCCAGCCCGGCCAGCCCCGCGGCGAGGATGACCGCCACCTGCAGCGACCCCGCCTGCCAGACCGCCACGCCCATCAGCAACAGACCGACGGCGCTCATCACGACGACGCGCGTCCGCACCGACTGCGTGGTGGCCGTATCGGCTCGGAGGAGCAGCGCCGGCTTCACCGCCCGCACGTCGAGCAGCGGCACGAGCGCGAAGGCGATGGACACGATCAGGCCCGCGATCACCCCGTGCGCGACCGCCGGCAGCGTGACCGCGTAGTGGATGTCGGGCAGGCCCGGAATGCCGGTCACCACCTCCGGCATCAGCGCGACGGCCACCGTCGCCATGGCCACGCCGCTCACCGCCCCGGCCAGCGCCAGGAGAACCGTCTGCGTCAGATAAATCGCCAGCACGTCCGCGCCGGACGCGCCGAGACACTTCAGCACGGCCACCGTCTTCAGGCGCTCGCGCACGAAGACCTGCGTCACGCTCGACACGCCGATGCCACCGAGGATCAGGATCACGAGGCCCACGAGGCTCAGGTAGTTCTCCGCCCGCGTGAACGTCTGCTCCATCTGGTCGTTCGTACGGTGGAACGTGCGCACACGGACGAACTGCTCGATGAACGCGGTCCGCAACTCATCGGCGAAGTCGTCGAGCACGGGCTCGGGGACCTGCAGCAGCAACTCGTACGAGGCCCGGGCGCCGAACGTCAGGAGGCCCGTCGCCGGCAGGTCCGCGCGGTCGATGAAGATCCGGGGCCCGGCACTGAAGGCGCCGACCGTCCGGCCCGGCTCGAACGTCACCACGCCGCGGATGTTGAACGTCGCCTCGCCGAGAACGAGGTCGTCACCGACACGCACGCCGAGCTGCGTCAGGAGTTCCTGCCGCACGAGGGCGCCGCGGTTCACCATCCGCCGGTGCTCGTAGGGTCCGTCCTCCAGCGCCATCGCGCCGTAGAGCGGGAACAGCGCGTCGATGGCCTTCAGTTCGACCATGCGTGTGCCGGTCGAGGCGGGGTCCGTGGTCCGCGCCATGGTCAGCAGCTCAGTGACCTCACTCACCCGCTGCACGCGGCCGCCCTGCCGTTCGGCCTTCACGCGATCGACGAGCGCCTGCGGCAACGCGCTGTTGCTGCCAAGCACCAGGTCCGCCGCGAGCATGCTGCGCGCCTGTCCGGCCAGCGTGGCCCGCACGCTCTGGATGACCGAGCGAAGCGCCACGATGGCGGCGACGCCGACGGCGATGCAGATGAAGAAGAACGCGAGCCGGCGCCAGGAGGACCGCAGCTCGCGGGCCGCCATCCGCGCGACGAACGCGATGGAGACAGTGGGCGTGGCCACGCTATCGGGCGGCTCCGGCCGGCTCCGTGTCCGTGACCGGCTTGCCGTCCTTCAGCACGAGGCGCGCGTCCGCCAGCGCGGCCAGCTCCGCGTCGTGCGTCACCAGCACCAGCGTCGTCCGGCGCGTCCGGTGCACGCCGAGCAGCAGGTCCATGATGTGCCTGCCGGTTTCGGAATCCAGGTTGCCCGTGGGTTCATCCGCGAGCACCACGGGCGGGTCGTTTGCGAGCGCACGGGCGATCGCCACGCGCTGCTGCTCCCCGCCCGACAACTGCGACGGATAGTGGTGGCCGCGATCCGCCAGACCCACTTCGTCCAGCAGCATCCTGGCACGCGTCTCCGGGTCGGGGTGTCCGGCCAGCTCCATCGGCACGAGCACGTTCTCGAACGCGGTCAGCGACGGCACGAGATGAAAGAACTGGAAGACGAATCCGATCATCTTCCCGCGCAGCCGCGCCAGGTCGTCCTCCCCCAGGCCCGTGATCGACGTGTTGTCGATCACGACCTCGCCGGTGCTCGGCGAGTCGAGACCCGCCAGCAGACCAAGCAGTGTGGACTTGCCGCTGCCGGACGGCCCGACGATGGCCAGGAACTGCCCCTTCGGGATCGTCATCGTGAGGGGATGCAGGATGGTCAGCGGCCGGTCGCCGCTCATCACCGACTTGGATACGCCGCGAAGTTCGATCATCAGGATGGCCGCTTGAGCAGAGGTTCGAGCACGCGCCACACGTTGCCTTCGACGCGGCGGGCACCCTCGGGATTCGGATGAATGCCGTCGGCGATGTTGAGCGACGCATCACCGGCGACGCCGTCCAGCAGAAACGGCAGCAGCGCCACCTTGTACTCGTCCGCCAGATCACGGTACACACGACGGAAGGCCACGGTATAGGCCGGGCCGAAGTTGGGCGGCGCCTCCATGCCGGCGAGCAGCACGTGCGCACCGCGCTGCCGGCCACGTGCAATGATCGCGGCGAGATTCGCCTTCAGCTCCTCGACCGGAAGGCCGCGGAGCCCGTCGTTGCCGCCCAGTTCGACCACCAGCACGCGCACGTCACCCTCGAGAGCCCAGTCCAGGCGCCGCAGGCCGCCCGCCGACGTATCGCCAGAGACAGAAATGTTGGCCACCTCGAAGGCATACCCTGCAGAATCCAGATGCTGCTGCAGGCGGTCGGGAAACGACTCCCCCTTCTCGAGGCCATATCCCGCCGCGAGGCTATCGCCGAGCACGACGATCTTCGGACGCACCGCGCGCCGGACCGGCGCACCTGGGGCGGTCGCGGCCACACCCGTCCGGCCGTCGGATGGCAGCGACGCCTCCGACGGTGCCTCCGACGAGACGCATGCCGACAGGGAAAGAAGACAGCTCAACGCGAGAAGGGCACGCACGCCACTATCATAGGCTCCGGTTCTGACCATGCCCGCTGACCTGCAGTTCCTCACGCCACCCGACATCCGTCACGCCTGCGAAGCGGCTCTCACGCGCCTCGCCGCAGCCTCCGCGATCACACGGGTGTGGTCGCGGGATGTCTCCCTCTGGCCCGACACACCCGGTACGCGCGCGACGGTCGCGGACCGTCTCGGCTGGCTGGACGCACCGGCGATGACCGCCCGCCATCTCGACCGGGTCGCCGCGGCACGCGCCGCCGCGGTGGCTGACGGCATCGACCACGTCGTGCTGCTGGGCATGGGGGGATCGAGCCTCGCGCCGGATGTGATCGCGCGCGTGCTCGCGCCGACGCAGGGGCCTGCGGTGCTGCGCATGCTCGACTCGGTCTCGCCCGCCGCGATCAGGCGCGCCTTCACCGGCATCGACCGCGCCCTGGTCGTCGTCGCGAGCAAGTCGGGTTCGACGATCGAACCGACGATGCTGGCGCTCGAAGCCCGCCGGTGCATGGAAGCCGCAGGCGTCGGCACCTGGGCGCACCGGTTCGTGGCGATCACCGACCCTGACACATCCCTCTCTACGGCCGCCGCCGCAGACGGGTTCCGCGACATCTGGGTGAATCCGGCCGACATCGGTGGGCGATATTCGGCGCTCTCGCTCTTCGGCCTCGTGCCGCCGGCGCTCGCTGGCCTTCCGGTGGCGGACCTGCTCGCCAGCGGTCGCGCGATGGCCGACGCGTGCCGCATCGAGACCCCCGCG
>JBIKWH010000199.1:0-4498 GCA_044356435.1 Vicinamibacterales bacterium | reverse complement strand
GACTGTTCGAGCGCCCGGCGCAACGTGACGGGGCCCTCGAACTTGCGGTCGTAGTTGAGCGGCTCGTACGGGGGCTGATTCGGGCCCGCGGTGAACGACACCGGCTGGTCGAGATAGGACGTCACCGCCGTCGCGCCGCGATCGAGGGCGGCGGCGTAGACGATCGGCTTGAAGGCCGAGCCCATCTGCCGCCGTGCCTGCATCGCGCGGTTGAACTGGCTGCGCTGGAAATTGAAACCGCCGGTCATGGCCAGTACGCGCCCGGTGCGGTTGTCGATGGCGACCACGGCGCCCTCGACCGTGGGTGGTTGTTCGAGCGCGACGGCCGCGGGTACGCCCTCCTTGAGCGTGGTGATGCGCACCTCGATCACATCGCCCACGGTGAACAGGTCGGTCGCGCGGCGCCTGGCCCAGGCGAAGGCGGCGGGCGGCATCGTGACCGCGGTCGGACCGATGCGGACGCGAGGGCCAGCGCTCCGTCCGGCGTCGGTCACGCTGAGCACGACGGCGGGCACGACGTCGCCGACGCGGAGGGGGAGGGACCAGCGGTCAAAGCCCGTGGTGTCCAGCGCCTTCCCCTCCTTCACGAGATTCCGCACCGCTGTGCGATAGGGCGAGTGCCGCTTGTCGAGCGCGCGCAGCCCGCGGTCGAGCGCGGCGTTCACGGCGGCCTGCAGCCCGGCGTCGATCGTGGATTGCACGGTGAGCCCACCGTCGTAGATCGCGCTCGCGCCGTAGCTGGCTTCGAGACCCTTCCGGACTTCTTCCACCAGATAAGGCGCGGCGGAACGGTCGGTGGCCACCTGGCCCCGCGTGACCACGGGCCGCGCAGCCGCGGCGGCTGCGGCCTCCGGGGTGATGAATCCCTCGGCGGCCATGCGCTGGAGCACGTAGTTGCGGCGGTCGCGCGCGCGGGTCCGGTTGACGAAGGGGCTCAGGCGCTCGGGGGACTGGACGATCGCGGCCAGCAGGGCCGCCTCGTCGAGCGTGACCTGCTTCGCGGACTTCTGGAAGTAGAGACGGGCGGCGGACTCCATGCCGTAGGTGCCGTGGCCCAGATAGATCTGATTGGCGTACAGCGTGAAGATCTCGCGCTTCGTGAAGCGCTTCTCGAGCTGCACGGCGACGAGCGCCTCGCGGATCTTCCGTTCGAGCGACCGCTCGAAGATGCCGTTGCGCCGGTAGTCGCGAAGGAAGAGGTCGCGCGCGAGCTGCTGTGTGAGCGTGCTGGCACCGGCGCGGCGCCCCGTCATCGCGTCACGCGCGGCGGTGATCGCGATCCGCGACATGCTCAGGCCGACGTGCTGGTTGAAGCCGGCATCCTCGACGGCGATGACGGCATCGCGGAGTACGGGCGCGAAGTCGTCGTAGCCGACCACGTCGCGCCGCTCGGTGGCGAAGTCGCCGATGACCTGGCCGTCGGCGGCGAGGACCCGGGTGATGGTGCCCGCTCGGTAGTCGTCGAGCGCGCTGATGGCGGGGAGGTCGTCGGCGAAGGCGAACAGCGCGCCCGTGGCGAGCCCGGCGGCGGCCGTCAGGAGAAAGAGACTGCCGATCAGCAGCCAGCGGATCACCGGGCGCGGACGGGCCTGCGGCCCTTTCTCGGTCGCGTCACTCACTGGAGCCAGTATACGGGGCGGTCGAATGCCCGAAGAATTCAAACTATTTGACTGATGCTCGCTCAGATTTCATACTGTCGGCATGAGCAAAATCATTGGGATCGATCTCGGCACGACCAACTCCGTGGTCGCTGTCATGGAAGGCGGTGAGCCCGTCGTCATCACCAACCCGGAGGGGAACCGCCTGACGCCGTCGGTGGTGGCCTTCGCGAAGAGTGGTGAGCGTCTGGTCGGTCAGGTCGCCAAGCGCCAGGCCGTCACCAACCCGGAGAACACCATCTTCTCGATCAAGCGCTTCATGGGCCGTCGCTTCGACGAGGTCAACGAAGAGATGCGGACCGTGCCCTATACGGTCGCCGCCGCGCCCAACGGCGACGTGCGCGTGAACATCATGGGCAAGGAGCACGCGCCGCCCGAGATCTCCGCGATGATCCTGCAGAAGCTCAAGCAGGCCGCGGACGAGTACCTGGGCCAGCCGGTCACGAAGGCCGTCATCACCGTTCCCGCCTACTTCAACGACGCGCAGCGCCAGGCCACGAAGGAGGCGGGCAAGATCGCCGGCCTCGAGGTCATGCGCATCGTCAACGAGCCGACGGCGGCCGCGCTGGCCTACGGCCTCGACAAGAAGAAGGACGAGACGATCGCGGTGTACGACTTCGGCGGCGGCACCTTCGACATCTCGATCCTGGACGTCGGTGAAGGCGTCGTCGAGGTCAAGGCCACCAACGGCGACACGCACCTCGGCGGCGACAACCTCGACCAGCGCGTGATCGACTGGATCATCGCGGAGTTCCGGAAGAGCGACGGCATCGATCTCAGCAAGGACCGGATGGCGCTCCAGCGCCTGAAGGAAGCGGCGGAGAAGGCCAAGATGGAGCTCTCCACCGTGATGGAGACCGACATCAACCTGCCGTTCATCACCGCGGACCAGAGCGGCCCGAAGCATCTGCAGCTCAAGCTGACCCGGTCGAAGTTCGAGCAGATCGTCGAGGACCTGCTGCAGAAGACCGTGGGCCCGACGAAGCAGGCGCTGGCCGACGCCGGCGTGACGGCCGCGAAGGTCGACGAGGTCGTGCTGGTCGGCGGCTCCACGCGCATCCCGCGCGTGCAGCAGATCGTGCGCGAGCTCTTCGGCAAGGAACCGCACAAGGGTGTGAACCCGGACGAAGTCGTCGCCCTGGGTGCCGCGATCCAGGCGGGCGTGCTGGCCGGTGAAGTGAAGGACCTCCTGCTCCTCGACGTCACGCCGCTCTCACTCGGCATCGAGACGCTGGGTGGCGTCATGACGGCGCTGATTCCGCGCAACACGACGATTCCGACGAACAAGAGCGAGACGTTCTCGACGGCGGCCGACAGCCAGACGAGCGTCGAGGTGCACGTACTCCAGGGCGAGCGTCCCCTCGCGCGCGACAACCGCACGCTGGGCCGCTTCCAGCTCGGCGGCATTCCCCCGGCGCCACGGGGCGTCCCGCAGATCCAGGTGACCTTCGACATCGACGCCAACGGTGTCGTGAACGTGTCGGCGAAGGACATGGCGACCGGGAAGGACCAGAAGATCACCATCACCGCGTCGAGCGGCCTCAGCAAGGACGAAGTGGACCGCATGATGCGGGAGGCGGAGTCGCATGCCGAGGACGACAAGAAGCAGCGGGACGAGATCGAGACGCGGAACCGCGCGGATCAGGCGGTCTACGCGGCCGAGAAGATGCTGGCCGATACGGGCGACAAGCTCCCCGCGGAGCACAAGTCCGGCGTCCAGACGGCGGTCGACGCGCTGAAGGCCGCGGTCTCCGGTGGCGACATCGCCGCCATCTCGAAGGCGATGGACGAACTGACGCAGGTCCAGCACAAGGCGGCCGAGGCGCTCTACAAGCAGGGCGCGAGCGCGACGCCGGGTGCCGGCGACGGCGGGCCGGCTGGTGCGTCGTCCGGTGGCTCCGCGGAGGGCGCGGCTGGCGACCAGGGCGATGTCATCGACGCGGAAGTGGTGAGCGACGACAAGAAGTAGGGCCGCAAAGGGTAGTCGGAGCCGATGGACTTCTACGTAGTGCTCGGCGTGGGCCAGACGGCCAGCGAGGCGGATATCAAGCGCGCCTATCGCCGGCTGGCCCGCCGCTTTCACCCGGACATCAATCCGGGCGATCGCGCGGCCGAGGACCGCTTCAGGGAGATCCTCGCGGCGTACGAAACACTGGTCGACCCCGACCGGCGCCTGCGATACGACCGTGGGGCGACCGAGCCTGGGGAGATGCCCCGGGTGTCCGGCTTCCAGGGGTTCGACTTCACGACCTCGGGTTCCGACCACAGCGGCACGTTCGGTGATCTGGTCGCCGAGGTGCTGACCGAGCGGCACACCCGCCGGCCACCGAAGGCGGAGCGGGGCGCGGATCTGCATCTGGCGCTGACGCTGTCCTTCGAAGAGGCGCTGGCCGGGGCCCAGCGTGCCGTCAGCGTGACACGCCGGGACACGTGCCGGCGCTGCAGCGGCGCCGGAACATTCCGGTCCGCCGGGATGCCGTGCCTTACGTGCGAGGGCAGCGGTGCCGTGCGGTCCGTCCGGGGACACATGGTGTTTTCGCGGACGTGCCCCGCGTGCGGCGGAAGCGGGCAGCAGCCGGCGCGCGGGTGCGAGGCCTGCGGCGGGCTGGGGCTGGAAACGCGGGCTGATGTCACCGAGATCCGGCTGCCGGCTGGCGTGGCGCAGGGCGACCGGGTCCGGGTGGCCGGGCGCGGACATGCGGGCGTCCGCGGCGGCGAGCCGGGCGACCTCTACATCGCGGTCGACGTGGAGCCGCATGCGACGGTCCGCCGCGAGGGGGACGATCTGCACATGACGCTCCTGGTGGCCGTCCACGAAGCCGCCCTCGGTGCGCGGATCG
>JBIKWH010000198.1:0-4521 GCA_044356435.1 Vicinamibacterales bacterium | reverse complement strand
ACCGTGGAGGCCAGCACCTACGACGCCATCGTCGACCCGGCCGTCCCGCTCCGCTCGATCATTCATCCGGCAACCCTCGCGAACCTCTGGGTCGCTCCGGCCCGGATCGCGCTCGCCAAGCTCGAGTCGCGCCTGGTCGGCGAGCTCGACGCGCACTTCCGGTTGAAGGACAAGATTCAACAGCTCGGCGGAGAGTTCGAGCACATCGTGATCGACTGTCCTCCGGCGCTCGGCCTGCTGACGGTCAACGCGCTGGTCGCCGCGACGCATCTGCTGGTGCCCATCCAGTCCTCCTACTTCGCGCTTGAAGGCACCGACGATCTGCTCGAGACGGTGGAGAAGGTGCGGCAACGGCCGAACCCGGACCTGCGGATTCTGGGCGTCGTCATCACGATGCACGACAAACGGACGGCGCTCGGCCGCGACATCCGCAAACAGATTCAGAAGGTCTTCGGCAACAAGGTCTTCAAGACCGTCATCAGCAAGAGCGTGCGGCTCGAGGAGAGCCCCGCCTACAAGGAATCCATCTTCACATTCGCACCGGACTCGGTCGGCGCGGCCGACTACTACAGCCTGTGCGAGGAGGTGATCGAACGTGGCCAAGCGCGGACTTCCTGACACCGTTCACATGCGACACGACCAGCACTACGTCGACGCGCTCGTGGCGTCGACCGGCGCCCCGATCGGGCGGATGCTGCCGCTGGACCTGCTCGACCCCAACCCCAACCAGCCGCGCCAGCAGATGGGGGACCTGTCCGAACTGATCGCGTCGGTGGCGGAAAAGGGCATCATCGAACCCCTGATCGTCCGGTCGCAGGGATCGCGGTACCAGATCATTGCCGGCGAGCGTCGGTACCATGCGGCCGTTCAGTCCGGGCTGACCGAGGTGCCGGCGATCATCAAGGACGTCGACGAACTCGAGGTCCTCGAACTCGCGCTGATCGAGAACCTGCAGCGCAAGGACCTGACGCCGTTTGAAGAGGCGGAGGCCCTGGTGCAGCTCGCGGACCGCTGCCGGTACACGCACGAGGACATGGCGCGGAAGCTCGGGAAGTCGCGGACCGCGGTCACCGAGATCCTCGCACTGAACCAGATGCCCGAGGAGGTCCGGAGCCTTTGTCGGCTGGCCGACATCACCTCCAAGTCGACGCTGCTGCAGATCGTCCGGCAGGGCGACCCGGAGAAGATGCTGGCCCTGGTCCGCAAGCTGGCCGAGGGCGGAGGCGTGACCCGGGCCAAGGTGCGGGCGGAAACCGACGACGCGGCGAAGGCCCGTCCGAAGGCCTTTACCTTCAACTTCAAACCCTCGACCAAGGCCTTCAGCCTGAAGATGACGTTCAAGAAGAGCCGGGTCGACAAGGCCGAACTCATCGACACGCTCGAAGGCATCCTGAAGGAACTGAAAGCCTCGCGCCGCTGATTCATCGCGGCGCGGACGGCAATCGAAGCCGTTCCTGCGAGCCGTTCCAACACAGGCCCAACGCGGCCAAGACCCCAGACGGGCGAGAGCGTTTCGGGCGAATCACCAGGCCCAAACCCACCCTTCCACACGTTTTCCTCAACGTCGCATAAGAAACGTTATGTTAACTAATGGGTTCGGGCGCCCGAGGTGGGCCTCATAATTCAGCCGGTCCCCCTGGTGCGCATCCTAGACCGCTACGTCATCCGTCAGACCTTCTGGCCCGCCGTCCTCGGGCTGATGGTCTTCACGTTCCTGCTGATCATTCCGACTGTCCTGCGGTCCACCGAGGACCTGGTCGCCAAGGGCGTGCCGGCGACCGTCATCGCGACGTTGATGCTGACGCTGCTGCCGTCAGCGCTGGGCCTGGCCATTCCGATGGCGTTGCTGCTCGGGCTGCTGGTCGGGTTCGGACGGCTCTCATCGGATCGCGAATGGGTGGCGATGCAGGCCTGCGGCGTCAGCCTGGCCCGGCTGCTGTGGCCGGTCGGCGTCCTCGCGGGTGCCGCCACGGCGGCGACGTTGTATGTGCTGCTCGCGGCGCTGCCGCAGGCCAACCAGGCCTTCCGCGAAATCATGTTCCGCATCCTGTCGGAGCGCGCCGAGGGCGAGGTCCGGCCCCGGGTGTTCTTCGATGCCTTCCCGGGAGCCACCCTGTACGTCCGGGAGCTGCCCCCAACGGGTGGCTGGAAGGATGTCTTCCTTGTCACGGGTGGTCAGGGCCAGCCGGAGGCGGTCCACGTCGCCAAGCGCGGCCGCGTGCTCATCGACCGGGCCCAGCGGCGAGTCGAGATCGTCCTTGAGGAGGGCGTCACCCACACGGTCGGCGAGGCCGACAACTACCGCCCGACCACCTGGAGGCAGACCATTCTCAGTGTCGACCCGGAGACCATCTTCCCGAAGGCGGGCCCGGCCAAGGGCGAACGGGAGATGTCGATCGCGGAGCTCCGGACTCGCATTGCCGACCGCGCGTCGCGGGGGGAGTCGACGATCGGCGCGCGGGTGGAGATTCAGAAGAAGTTCTCGATCCCGGCGGCCTGCCTCGTCCTCGGGCTCTTTGGCCTCGCGCTCGGTGCCAGCCACCGGCGTGAAGGCAAGCTCTCGAGCTTCGTCATCGGCGTGGTCGTGATTTACGCCTACTATGCCCTCCTCGAGAACTCCTCCAACCTGGCCAAGGGCGGATACCTTCCGCCATGGATCGCGGCATGGCTGCCCAACCTCGTCTTCGGCTTCGGGGGCATCGTGCTCTTTCTCCGGCGCCGGGCGTCCATCGAGCGCACGCGCCGTGGGCCCGGCTGGTGGACAACGGTCGTGGCCCGACTCCCCCGCCGGAATCCGAACCGGCAGGCGACCGCCGGCACCGCTTTCCGTCTGCCCGCGCTTCCCGGCACGCGCCTGCTCGACCGCTACGTCTTCGCAGGCTACGCCCGTGTCTTTCTGCTCTGCGCGGCTGCGCTCGTGGGCCTCTTCCACGTTTCGACGTTCATCGACCTGTCGGACGAGGTGCTCCGCGGCGACGCGAACTGGGGCCAGTTGTTCTGGCACCTCTGGTTCGCCACGCCGCAGGCCCTCTACTACGTGCTGCCGATGTCGGTACTCCTGGCAACGCTGGTGACCGTCGGCCTGCTGACGCGCAACTCCGAGCTGATCGTGATGAAGGCGTGCGGCATCAGCCTCTACCGTATCTCGCTGCCGCTCTTCCTGGCCGCCGCCTCAGTCGCTGCGGCGGAGGGCTGGATGCAGGAAACGCTGCTCGGCCCGGCCAACTACCGCGCCGAGGCGATCCGGCACGTGATCCGGGGTGGTTCACCCGAGACCTTCGATGTGCTGCGCCGGAGGTGGGTCGCGGCGAGGAACGGCGAGATCTACCACTTCGGCTACTTCGATCCGCGCACGCGGACGCTGGTGGATCTGGACACCTACCGCATCGACTACGCCACGGGCGCGCTGGCCTCACGCGCCCACGCCGCCCGGGCCGCGTTCAGCGATGCGCGCGGTGCCTGGCTGGCGACCGACGGCTGGCGCCGGGGCTTCACGGGCGAGACCGTGACGCTCGCGCCGATCACGGAAGAGCTGATCGATATCGAGGCGCCGTCCTACTTCTCGATGCAGACGCCCGACCCGGACTTCATGAACTACGTGGAGTTGACCGACCACATCGGACGCCTGGAGCGTGGTGGCTTCGACATGACGCGGCAGCGGGTGGCGCTCGAACGCAAGCTGGCCTTCCCGCTCGCCACGCTCATCATGGCGCTCATCGGGATCCCCTTCGCGACCACCACCGGGAATCGCGGCGCGATGTACGGGATCGGCGTCGGTCTCGTGCTCGCCTTCAGTTACTGGGGAGCGCTCAGCGTCTTCGGCGCGATGGGCGCGGCCACGCTGATGACTCCGCTCCTCGCCGCGTGGGCGCCGAATCTGCTCTTCTCATCGGGCGCGGCCTGGCTCCTGCTGACCGTTCGCACCTGACGCCGCCGTGCGTCTCGTGAGCGAGGCGGCCTCGATCCAGATCTGCCCCGCCTGGCCTGGCGCCGCATTGACACCGTCGACCACGATCAACAGCGACCGGACCGACGGCGCGTCCGGTGCATCCTGGTCCCCCGCTCCGGCGGGCATCAGTGACGTCACAGGGATGCGGAACTCGCGCGCGGTCTCGTCGAGATAGACCGAACGGCGCCAGCGTCCCTCCCGACCTCCGGCCGGGCCCCGCAGTTCGACCGACACCCGCAACGGCCGGTCGGCGCGGCAACGCAGCGCGATGGTGTCGGCGTCGCGCAGACCGGCGAGCGGCAGTGCCGCGGCGGCGAACGGCGCCGAGGACTCCGTACCTGACAGCGCAAACCGGAACAGTGCGGCATCGAAGCGGCCCCGCCGTACCACCTCGATGGCCGCCTGCGAGCGTGGGCTCTGCTCGACGGCCCACGCCTCCATCGACGCCACATGCACCGCCGCGTCCGTGCCGTCGGCCCGAGACTCGGCCAGCGGCTCGGCCGGAACCGCCACCGGTCTTCCCCACTCCGAATCGCGGCCGATGAAGATTGGGTTCGACACGATCCAGGGCA
>JBIKWH010000197.1:0-4524 GCA_044356435.1 Vicinamibacterales bacterium | reverse complement strand
ACGCCGTCAGGCTCGCCGACACGAGAATCAGCCAGAATCCCGCTCGAAACAGCTTGCATGCGTGCATCGTCCCGCCTCGCAGTCCCGTGTTGTCGCAGCCGGCAGAATCGCGTTGACGCTCCGCGCGATCGCTCCTACAGTTACGGATTAACAAAGATAAGGACCTGGGGGTTCCATGTCAAAGCATCTGTCGACGCTAGGCCTCGTCGGGGTTGGACTCGTCCTCGCTGCGGGCGTCACGATTGACGCGGCGGCGCCGCGTGCGGCCACTCGCGCAACCCAGACCGCACCTGCCGTCGAGCCGCGTGCCGTGGTCGACAAGTACTGCGTCGGGTGCCACAGCAGCCGGATGAAGGCCGGCGACCTGGTACTCGAGAAGCTCGAGGTCGACAATCCCGCGAACGCCGAGACGTGGGAGAAGGTCATCGGCAAGCTGAACGCGGGGATGATGCCCCCGCCCAGCGCACCTCGACCCGACCGTGCAACCTACGACGGCCTGATCCGCGCAATCGAGACCTCGATGGACCGCATGGCCAAGGCGGCCCCCGACGCCGGCCGGCCGGCCATCCATCGCCTCAACCGCGCCGAGTACACGAACGCCGTCCGCGACATCCTCGCCCTCGACATCGACGGCAAGGCGCTCCTCCCCGCCGACAACTCCGGCTACGGCTTCGACAACGTGGCTGATGTGCTGACCGTCTCGCCCGGCCTCCTGGAGCGGTATCTGCTCGCGGCGAAGAAGATCGCCCGCACCGCCGTGGGCGACGCCACGACGCGCGCCGTCACGACGGTGTACGACATCCCCTACATGACGCTCGTGCAGGACGAGCGCATGAGTGAGGACCTGCCGTTCGGCTCGCGCGGAGGCGTGGCCATCAAGCACTACTTCCCCGTTGACGGCGAGTACGAAGTCCGGCTCCGCGTGCAGCGCAACTCGCTGAACATCGGCAATGAGATCCGCGGTCTCGACGTGCAGAACGACATCGACGTGCGGCTCGACGGCCAGCGCCTCAAGGTCTTCACGCTCGGCGGCCGCACCTACGGCGGCGGCTCGTACACCGAAACAGAGGACATTGCCGATTCCGGACTGCAGGTGAAGTTCACGGCCAGGGCCGGGATGCGGACGCTCGGCATCGCCTTCAACCGGGACCAGTGGTACGTCGAAGGCGTCGGCATGTCGCGCCTGCCGCCGGCCAGCGACGGGTACGCCTCCGGCCGCAAGACGGAGCTCGCCTACGGGCGCGTCAACATGGGCATCGACCGGGTCGACGTCACGGGCCCCTTCAACGGCACGACACCACTCGACAGCGTGAGCCGCAAGCAGATCTTCCGCTGCACGCCCGCCTCGGCGAAAGACGAGGACGCGTGCGCCCGGACGATCCTCCGCGCCGTGGCGCGCCGCGCGTATCGCCGCCCGCTCCGGGAGGTCGATACGCAGACGCTCATGGAGTTCTACCGCAGCGGCCGCGCCGACGGCGCCTTTGACGACGGCATCGAGAAGGGGCTCGTCCGCATCCTCACGGATCCGGACTTCCTGTTCCGAGTCGAGAAGGCCCCGGCTGGCGTCAAGCCCGGCACGAACTTCCGGGTGGCCGACCTGGACCTCGCGTCCCGGCTGTCGTTCTTCCTCTGGAGCAGCGTGCCGGACGAACAGCTTCTGACGCTCGCATCCGCCGGCCGCCTCCACCAGCCCGCGGTGTTCGACGCACAGGTGCGCCGGATGCTGGCGGATCCGAAGGCGTCGGCGCTCGTGAGCAACTTCTTCGGCCAGTGGCTGATGGTGCGGAACATGGCCACCGTCCGTCCCGACGCCAAGGCGTTCCCGGACTTCGACGAGAACCTCCGCGAGGCCTTCCAGCAGGAGACGCAGCTCTTCCTCGAGAGCCAGCTCAAGGAAGACCGGCCGGTCACCGACCTCATCAGCGCCGACTACACGTTTCTGAACGAGCGGCTTGCGCGCCACTACGGCGTGCCGCACGTCTACGGCAACCATTTCCGCCGGGTCTCGCTGCCCGCGTCCGCCAACCGCGGCGGCATCCTGAACCACGGCAGCGTGCTGACGGTGACCTCCTACGCCGATCGGACATCGGTCGTCCTGCGCGGCAAGTTCATTCTCGAGAACATTCTCGGGACGCCGCCTCCGGTGCCGCCGGCCAACGTCCCCCCGCTTGAGAACACGAAGGTCGAGGGTTCCCTGCGCCAGCGGATGGAAATGCACCGGAAGAACCCGGTCTGCGCGAACTGTCACGCCCAGCTCGACCCGATGGGCTTCGCCTTCGAGAACTTCAACGGCATCGGCAAGTGGCGGACGGAGGACGGGAGGACGGCGATCGATTCGAGCGGCGGCCTTCCGGACGGCACCAAGTTCAACGGCCCCGCAGGCTTCCGCGACGCACTGCTGGCCAAGCAGACCACGTTCGTGAACACGATGACGGCGAAGCTGCTGACCTATGCGCTGGGCCGGGGGCTGGAGCCGGCGGACATGCCGGTCGTCCGCGAGCTGATCCGGGAGACGGCCGCCACGGGCAACCACTGGTCCGCTCTGATTCTGAACATCACGCGCAGCCTGCCGTTCCAGATGAGGAGAGCCGAGTCATGATGATCACGAAGAGACACCTCCCCCGCCGCACGCTCCTGCGCGGTGCAGGTGCCGCTGTGGCGCTCCCGCTGCTGGACGCGATGGTGCCCGCGTTCTCGCCGCTCCGCCTCTCCGCCGCCGCGCCCATCCGGCGCTTCGGCGCGGTCTATGTCGGCATGGGCTTCAACATGCCGATCTGGACCCAGCCCAACCCGAACGGCGCGCTGGAGCTCAACGCCATCCTCCAGCCGATGGAGCGCTACAGGGATCGCCTGCTGGTCGTCAGCGGCTGCGACAGCAAGGAAGGCGACGGCATCGACGGCGGACAGCACCCGCGGATGCAGACGTCCTGGCTGACCGGGTCCCGCGCGTTCCGGACCGAAGGCGTCAACATCCACGCGGGCACGTCGCTCGATCAGGTCGTCGCGCGCAAATGGGAGAAGGACACGCAGCTCGCCTCGCTGGAGCTGGCGATCGAGTCCACGGACCTGCTCGGCACCTGCTCCCTCGGCTACAGCTGCGCGTACAACAACACCATCGCGTGGCGGACGCCGTCCACACCGCTGCCGATGGAGAACAATCCGCGCAACGTGTTCGAGCGGCTCTTCGGCGCGAGCGACAGCACGGAACCGAAGGTCCGGCTCGCGGAGATCCGCACCGACCGGAGCGTCCTCGACTCCGTCACGGCGAAGGTCTCTGCCGTGAAGACCACGCTCGGCGCCCGGGACCAGTCGAAGCTCGCCG
The DNA here is from genome assembly GCA_044356435.1 of Vicinamibacterales bacterium. Lineage (GTDB taxonomy): Bacteria > Acidobacteriota > Vicinamibacteria > Vicinamibacterales > UBA2999 > CANKJK01. The sequence goes on along the minus strand of JBIKWH010000197.1, from coordinate 1,202 downwards.
AATATCTGGACGCCGTCCGCGACGTGGAGCGCCGCGTGCAGAAGGCGGAGGAGCAGGTCGCGCGCGAACTGCCGGTCGTCGATCGCCCGGTCGGCATACCGGGCACGTTCGAAGAGCATGTGAAGCTGATGTTCGACCTGCAGGCGCTGGCGTTCCAGACGGACCTGACGCGCGTGTTCTCGTTCCTGATGGTGCGGGAGGCGAGCGTTCGTTCCTATCCGGAAGTCGGCGTGCCCGACTCCCACCACCCGCTCTCCCACCACCAGAACAACCCGGAGAAGCTGGCGCGGCAGGCCAAGCTCAACGCCTTCCAGATGCGGATGCTGGCCTACTTCGTGGACACGCTCGCGAAGACGCGGGAGGGCGACGGCAACATGCTCGACAACTCCGTGCTCTTCTACGGGTCGGGCATGAGCGATTCGAACCTCCACCTCCACAAGAACCTGCCGATTACGGTGGTGCACGGCAAGAACATGGGCATCACCGGCAACCGTCACGTGCTGGCGAAGGAGGGCACGCCGCTCTCGAACCTCCAGATGACGCTGCTCGGCAAGATGGGTATCGGCGTCGAGAAGTTCGGCGACAGCCGGGGCGAGCTGGACCTGCTGACCGGCATCTAGCCGCGGCGTCGGCGAGACAGCGAGGGCCGATTCGCCTGGCGGATCGGCCCTTCGCGCGTACGGCCTGTCTAGCGCGGGATCTGCGTCGCGAACGGGCTCACCTTCTCGAGGCCCGACGGCGCGTATGCGTGCGGCGTGACGAACCCTGCCTTCAGACCGGCAATGAGGAGGTCAAGGCCCACGGCCAGCTGGGGGTCGAGGTCCGCCTCGGGCGGCATGGCGTTCACGCGTCGCAGCACGGCGATACCGTGGACCAGCGACCAGAACAACCCGGGCGCGTGCACCGGGGTCTGGTCGGCGAACACGCCGGCCTCGATGCATCGCACGAAGCGCCTGTTGGTTTCCTCGGCCATGCGCTTCAGCGCAGGCGTCTCGTGCGTCAGATGCGGCGCGGCGGGGTCGACGTAGAGCAGCGCGAAATACTCCGGGTGGAGGTTCGAGTACTGGTAGTAGTTCGTGAAGATCGCCCGGTAGTCGGCCAGCGGGTCGTCCGTCTCCGGCGTCAGCACCATCCCGGCCAGGACCTCCAGGCCGATCTCCTGCAAGGTCGCAAAGATCTCCTCCTTGCTCAGAAAGTAGTTG
>JBIKWH010000196.1:0-4539 GCA_044356435.1 Vicinamibacterales bacterium | reverse complement strand
GAAGGCGACCGCGACTTCAGTGGCAGCACCGAACCCGCGCGGCTCGACGCCGCGACGGTGGCCCGGCTGCAGGCCGTGGCCGCCGCGCACGGCACCACGCTCTCGAACGTCGTGCTCGCCATCTTCCAGCTCGTGCTCTATCAGTGGACGCGGCAGGCCGACTTCAGCGTGGGCCTCGCCATCGCCAGCCGCAACCGGCCCGAGCTTGAAAGCCTCATCGGCTTCTTCGTGAATATCCTGCCGATCCGCGTGCTGCTCTCGCGCGACATGGACTTCGCGGAGCTGCTGGCGCTCGTCAAGGCGCGCACCACGGCCGCCTTCGAGCACCAGGACTATCCGTTCGACCTGCTCGTGCAGCGGCTCAATCCGGAGCGCGAGGGGAATCGGCAGCCGGTGCTGAACGTGATCTACGCCTTCCAGAACTTCGAGGACGTGACGATCGACATCGGGATGAAGTCCGCGCCCGAGGGCGCGACGGGTGCGCCCCAGCCGGACACGGGCACGGCAGGTGTGCCGCCGGCCGCGCTGGTGCGCCCCTTCGCGGTGCCCTTTGAGACCTCCAAGTTCGACATGACGCTGTTTGTGAGCGGCGGGGACGACGGCGGCCTGCTGCTCTCGCTCGAGTACGACACGCAGCTCTTCCGGCGCGAGACGATCCGCCGCGCCCTGGGGACGATGACGCGGTTTGCGGGGATGGTGGGATGAAGCTCGGGGACTTTACGTTCGATGACGGCGTGGACAGCGCGGCAGCGCTCCTGGAGACGCTGCGCGGCTTCAACGCCACGGCACGCGCGTATCCGCGCGACCGCACCGTGCACGCGCTCTTCGCCGCACAGGCCGCGGCGACCCCTGATGCGGTAGCCGCGTTTCACGGCGAGCGCTCGTGGACCTACCGGGAGGTCGATGAGGCCTCGAACCGCGTGGCCCGGCTGCTCATCGACGAAGGCCTGCAGCCTGAAGGCGGCGTTGCCGTGATGGTCGAGAAGACCTTCGAGATGGTCACGACGCTCCTCGGCATCCTGAAGGCCGGGGGCGCGTATGTGCCGCTGGAATCCTCGGCGCCGCTCGAGCGGCTGCGGCATGTCGTGAACGAGACCGCGTCTCCGATCCTCGTCACGGAGCGCCGCTTCATCCGCCTCGCCAACCGGCTGCAGTGGGAGTGCCCGGAGCTGCGCCTGCTGGTGTGCGCGGATACCCACGATGTGCACGCTGAAGGCGAAGGCCGCGGCGACATGATGCGCGAGGAGGTCTGGGACGAGGTCGGTCGCACGACCTTCGACGACATCTCGGGTGGAGGCTGGACGAGCAGCTACACGGGCGAGTTCCTGAGCCGCGACGTCATGGACCAGTATGGCGACAGCGCGCTCGCCAAGCTCGAACCGCACCTGCACCCGCAGGCGCGTGTGCTGGAGATCGCCTGCGCCTCGGGGATCACGATGTTCCGTGTCGCGCCGAAGGTCGGCCACTACTGCGGCACGGACCTCTCCAGCGAGATCCTGCAGTGGTCCGCGAAAGAGGTCGAGCGGCGCGGCCTGACCAACATCGCGCTCCATCACCTGCCGGCCCACGAGATCGATCAGCTGCCGGCCGGCGACTTCGACGTCGTCATCCTCAACAGCGTCATCCAGTGCTTCAGCGGCCACAACTACCTGCGGGATGTGCTCAAGAAGGCCGTCGCCCTGATGAAGCCGACGGGCGTGCTGCTACTCGGCAATCTCTGGGATCAGGATCGCAAGGACGACTTCGTGCGCTCGCTCGAGGCCTTCCGCCGCGAGCACGCGGACAAGGGCTACCGGGTCAAAGTCGACCGCTCGGAGGAGCTGTTCATCTCGCGCGCCTTCCTCGAGGATCTGCGGCACGACATGCCGGAGATCGCGGGCATCGAGTACTCGGGCACGATTGGCGACGCGCGAAGCGAGCTCTCGGACTTCGGCTACGACGCCATCGTCCGCATCGACCGGACGGCAGCAGCGCAGCCGCCCGTCCCACGTTCACGCCGGCAGCTCGACCTGCGGGCCGTGGAGGCGCGCGGTGCGGAACCGGTTCCGGAGCGCAGCGGCCCGCGCGGGCTGGCCTACGTGATCTACACCTCGGGCACATCCGGCCTGCCGAAGGGCGTGATGGTGGAGCATCGCTCCATCGTCCGGCTCGCGCGCGACACGTCCTACGTCACGCTCGGCGCGACGGACCGGTGTCTGCAGACGGGCTCGCTGGCCTTTGACGCCTCGACGTTCGAGATCTGGGGCATGCTCCTCAACGGCGGCGCCGTCTCGCGTCCACCCGAGCGCACCGTGCTCGACGCCGCGGAATTGCGGCGCCTGATCCGTCACCACGGCATCAGCGTCCTGTGGCTGACGTCGAGCCTCTTCAACCAGCACGTCGAGACAGATGTCTCGCTGTTCGAGGGGCTGCGCTGCCTGCTCGTCGGCGGCGAGAAGCTCTCGCCCGCGCATGTCGGCCGCGTGCGCGCCGCGCATCCCGCGCTGGCGGTCGTCAATGGGTACGGCCCAACGGAGAACACCACCTTCACGACCTGCTATCCCATCGAGGGCACGCCGGCGGGCGACATCCCGATCGGCAGGCCGATCGGCAACACGCAGGTGTGGATCCTCGATGCAGACCGCGCACCGGTGCCGATTGGCGTGGCCGGCGAGATCCATGCGGCGGGCGACGGCCTGGCGCGGGGGTATGTGAACGACGCGGCGCTGACCGCGGAGAAGTTCGTCGACAACCCGTTCACACCGGGCGAGCGGATGTACCGCACCGGCGACCTTGGCCGCTGGACGACGACCGGTCTGGTGGAATACCTCGGGCGGCTGGACGACCAGGTCAAGATCCGCGGCTTCCGCGTGGAGCCCTCGGAGATTGCGGCGCGGATGCGCGAGCACGAGCGGGTGCATGAGGCGGTCGTGATCGCGCGCGAGCTGCCCGGTGAGCACGCGCGGGAGCTGGTGGGCTACGTGACCGGCGACGCCTCGCTCGACATCGCGGAACTGAAAGCGATGCTGCGCGCCGTGCTGCCGGACTACATGGTCCCCACGCACATCCTGCGTCTCGAGCGGCTACCGCTGACGCCGAACGGCAAAGTCGACCGGCGTGCGCTCCCGCAACCGGAGCGCGCCGACGCCAGGAGCGGCCGCCCGCTTGCCGCGCCACGGACGGAGACCGAGCGGGCGCTCGTCGCCATCTGGGAAGAGACGCTGGGTGTGCGCGGCCTCGGCATCGACGACGACTTCTTCGAGGCCGGCGGACACAGCCTCAAGGTGGCGCGGGTGATGGACCTGGTGCGGAAGCGCCTGGACGTCGCCGTGCCGCTCACGGTGCTCTTCCGGACGCCCACCGTCCGCGCGCTGGCGGCGGCGCTCATGGATCTCGCCCGGTTCGGCGTGCGCGAGGCCGACGATGTGATGGTGCGTCTCGGTGGTCCGCAGGGTGCGCCACCCGTCTTCGCGTTTCCTCCTGGGACCGGCGACGCAGCCGGCTTCATCCAGCTCGCCCAGCAACTGAAGACCTGCGCACTGCACGCGTTCAACTTCATCCCGGCGGACAGCCGCATGAAGGACTACGCCGACCACGTCATGCGCGTCGACCCGGCGGGGCCGTATGTCTTCTTCGGCTATTCCTCGGGCGGCAATCTCGCGTATCATGTCGCTGCCGAGATCGAGCGGCGCGGACGGCGCGTGGCCCACATCGTGATGGTGGACTCCACGCGCAAACTGGCGCGCGTGGCGATGAGCGCGGAGGCGGTGCGGCAGATTGCCGACGAGTTCCTCGGGCACGAGAGCATCAGCGCGCTGCTGACGACGCCCGTGTTGCGCGACCGCGCATATCGACTGATCGAGGCGTCCTATGCCTGGATCGAACATGCCGTGGATTTCCACACGGTAGAATCGACCATTCACGTCCTCAAAGCCGAGGACTCACTGCTCGAATACCGCGACGAGGCCGGCACGCTCGTCGCCACCATGGACGGCTGGGCAGACGTCGCTCGCGGAGGCCTCCGCATCCACCAGGCCGAAGGGGACCACAACCACATGCTCTACCAGCCGCATCTCGACCGGAACGCCGAGATTCTCGACGACATCATCGGCGCTGCCTTCGCACGGCTGGCGACCGGCAATCCGGACGGTGCGCGATGAAGACCTTCGAACGGCTCGAATCGAACGTCCGGTCCTACATCCGCGACTTCCCCGTCGTCTTCGACACGGCCTCCGGCCCGTACATGGTCGACACCGCGGGCACGCGCTACATCGACTTCTTCTGCGGCGCCGGCGCGCTCAACTACGGCCACAACGAGCCCCGCATGAAGCAGGCGCTCGTCGACTACCTGATGGCCGATGGCATCACGCACTCGCTCGACATGGCGACGCGCGCGAAAGAGCGTTTTCTCGAGCGGTTCGACGCGATCGTGCTCAAGCCGCGCGGGTTTGACTACCGGGTGCAGTTCACCGGACCAACCGGCGCCAACGGCGTCGAGGCCGCCCTCAAACTGGCGCGGAAGGTGACGGGCCGCTCCAATGTCGTCGCCTTCACGAAGGC
>JBIKWH010000195.1:0-4558 GCA_044356435.1 Vicinamibacterales bacterium | reverse complement strand
CTCGGTCATGCGCGACGAGATCCACATCGTCACGGTACGCGCCTCCTTCATGGTGGACGGCACGACGGGCTACGTCCAGCTCTCGGAGTTCGCCGAGAACAGCAACCAGGAACTGGGTCGCGCGCTGTCCGACCTCACCGCCAAGGGCATGAAGCGGCTGGTGTTCGACCTGCGCGGCAACCCGGGTGGCCAGCTCGACCAGGCCATCAAGATCGCCAACAGGTTCCTTCCGAAGGGCGACCTGATCGTCTACACGCGCGGCCGTGTGTCCAACTCTGATCAGGACTACCGCGCGACGGAGCAGAGTGACTACACGCACCTGCCGCTCGTCGTGCTGACCAACCGCAACAGCGCGAGCGCCTCGGAGATCGTGTCCGGCGCGCTGCAGGACCACGACCGCGCGCTCATCGTCGGCGAGACGACCTTCGGCAAGGCGCTCGTGCAGTCTGTCTACCGCATCAATCAGGGCGCGGGACTCGCCGTGACGACGGCCCGGTACTACACGCCGAGCGGCCGGCTGATTCAGCGCCCGTGGGACGGCACCTTCGACGAGTATCTGATGTACTCGCAGAAGGATCAGGACCCGAACAAGGCGCACAGCCCGGACGACCTGAAGCTGACCGACGCCGGCCGCAAGGTCTACAGCGGCGGCGGCATCGAGCCCGACCATCACCTGGATGGCCCCGTCGACGGCTTCACCCCCGGCCGGTTCGCGAAGCTCCTCTACAACCGGCAGCTCTTCGATACGTTCGCGCAGCGCTTCTCGCGCAAGGGCGATGCTCGCGTGCCGCCGAGCACCAGCAAGGAGCATCGCCAGGTGGCCCAGGGTTTCGCGGTGGACGCCGCGATGATCCAGGACTTTCGCGACATGCTCGCGAAGATGAAGGTCACCATGGATGACGCCGGCTGGCAGAAGGACGCCGTCTTCATCACGGCGATGATCCGCTACGAGATCGACTTCGACCTGTTCGGCGCGGCCGAGGCCCGGCGCCGCCTGTCGGAGAACGACCCCCAGGTCCAGCTCGCCCTGACCCTCTTCCCCGAGGCGCAGCGCCTGACGGCGATGGCCAAGATGCCCTCCCGTCCGGTCGCCCGCTAGTCGCGCCAACAGCCGGCTACCCGGCTACCGGTTTCCCGACCGACCTCCGGCTGTACAGTGTGGCCGTCTATGGCGGCAACCCTTCAACCGAGGTGTGGCTCGATGCGTTTCCGGACTGTTCATGTCGCCAGCACGTTACTGGCGGTCGCCGCGCTGCTGATCACCACTGGTGAGGTCGCGCCTGTCTCGACACAGAGCGCCGGCATCACGGGCGCCGCCTATACGTCGCAGCAGGCGTCACGGGGTGCCCCGCTCTATGCCGCCCACTGCGCCCAATGTCACGGCACGAATCTCGAGGGCACGGACTTCGCGCCAGGACTCCAGGCCGCCGAACTCCTCGGGCGCTGGAAGCACCGCAGCGTCAGCGAACTGCTGACGCTCATGCAGACGACGATGCCGCTCACGAGCCCCGGCGGACTGTCGCCGCAGCAGAACGCCGACATCCTCGCCTATATGCTGCAGCGCGCGAAGGTTCCGGCCGGAACCGCCGAACTGCCTGCCGTGAGACTGGCCACCGCCGTTCCGGTGCAGCCCGTGCCGACCAGCGCGCCGGGCCCCCTGCCCGTGTCCTACTCCGACGAGCAGGCGGGCCGTGGCGCCATGCTGTTCCGGCGCCACTGCATGTTCTGCCACAGCGTTGGTGCCGCGGATGCCAAGGGACCGGACGAGCCACTGCGCGGTTTCGACGTCGGCGCGACGCGCATGGTGTCGGGCGCCGTCTCCGGCCGCTCGATTCGCGGCCACAAGAGCGTGTACCACCTGTTTGTGCGTATTCGCGACGCCATGCCCGCGTGGGATATCGCTGCGATCAGCCCGGCACAGAAACTGGACATCGTCGCGTATCTCCTGCAGCAGGGCGGCTTTCCCGCGGGCAAGGGCGAACTGCCCATGGATGCCGCGGTCCTGCGTCGCATGACGTTGGCCGACGAGGCTCCACGCGTGGAGCCCGGATTCCGGCCACTCTTCAACGGCCGCGACTTCACCGGCATGACCTTCCTTTTCGGCATGAACTGCACGCCGGCGCCGCAGGGCTGTGGCAAGACGACGCCGGAGTCGTTTCACATCGAAGACGGGATGATCGTCGGGCAGGGCCGGCAGCACGGCTACTGGTCGACGGCCGAGAAGTTCAAGGACTTCGAACTGCGGCTCGAGTTCCGGTGGGTTCCGCCGGCCGATCGCGAACCGGGCGATGAGCACTTCAGCACCGGCAGCAGCGGCTATCTGCTGTTCGGCGGCGAGCACCGGATGTGGCCGCGCGCGATCGAGATCGAGGGCGACAACGACGGCATCATGCGCGCCGCGGGCATGGCCACGACGATCAAGCAGAAGTACGACGCGGCCGCGGCCATCCGCGCCAACAAGGGTCCGGGCTATTGGAACGAGGTGCGGATCATGTCCGCCAGGGGCCAGATCCAGACGTACCTGAACGGGACGCTCACCAACGTCGTCGAGCACCAGATCGCGGAGCCCGGGTACATCCTCTTTCAGTACCAGGGCGGCACGATCATGTGGCGAAACATCCGGATTCGCGCCGACTAACCGGGATCCTGCTGTTCGGTCTTGGGCCCCAAAATGTTGGGGTCCCAAGACTACCTTGCCACTAGGGCTAGGCCTTGCTAGACTGACCCGCGTTTCAATCAGTCCCGCCAGCGCGCCGCTGAACACCCCGAAATCGGCCTTCCCAGCCGCCGGTGTCGAGGCGGCCCGGGCATCAAATTTTTCCCCTCGGAAGGGGGCAAGGCATGCGTCTCGATCGCCTCGAAATTTCGGGTTTCAAGTCCTTTTCTGATCGGTCGGAGCTCGCCTTCGACAAGGGGGTGACGGCCATCGTCGGCCCCAACGGTTGCGGCAAGAGCAACGTGGCGGACGCCATCACGTGGGTGCTCGGCGAACAGAGCGCCAAGAGCCTCCGCGGCGACAAGATGGAAGACGTCATCTTCAACGGCAGCGATGCCCGCAAGGCCGGCGGCACGGCCGAGGTCAGCCTGAAGCTCTCGGGGCTGCCGAAGGTTCGCCAGCTTGAAGACGAGGCCGGCCTGGTCGCGACGGATGTCGAAGGCGAGGAGGGCCAGGAGCCCACCACGCTCGCGCCGGCCGAACAGGCGGTCGTCCGCCAGATGGTCGAGGAGTTCACGCGCGACGTCGAGGTCACGCGCCGGCTCTACCGGTCGGGTGAAAGCGAGTATCTGATCGACGGCGAGACCTGCCGCCTCCGCGACGTCCACGAACTGCTGATGGACACCGGCCTCGGCGCGAAGGCGTACTCGATCATCGAGCAGGGCAAGATCGGCCTGATCCTCAGCTCGCGGCCGACCGACCGCCGCCAGCTCATCGAAGAAGCCGCCGGCGTCACCAAGTACAAGTCGCGGCGCCGGGCCGCCGAGCTGAAGCTCGACGCCGCCCAGCAGAACCTCACCCGCATCGACGACATCGTGTTCGAGGTGGAGAAGCAGCGTGGCGCGCTCAAGCGCCAGGCCGGTCGAGCCCGCCGCTACAAGAAGCTCCGTGAGGAGCTCCGTCGATGGGAGAAGGTGCTCTTCGCGCGCCGCTATCGCGAGTTGCAGCAGAGCATCGAGAGCGCGCGCGAGAAGCTGGCCGCCGTCCGCGACGAGGAAGCCGCCGCCGCCGCGCGTGTGGCCGAGGTGGAAAGCGCGCTCGGACGCCTGCGGATTGAACAGGCCGAGACCGACGGCCGCGCCACGGCCGTCCGCGAGGAAGCGCACGCCGCCGAGATCGACCTGAACCGCCGGCAGCAGCAGATGGAGTTCAACCGGCAGCACGCGCAGAACCTTGCGCACCGCGCGTCGGAAGTGGAGAACGAGGTCGCGGACCTCGATGCCCGCCGGGAACCCGCGCGGATCGCCATCGAGTCGCGCCGCGAGGCCGGTGAAGAAGCTCTGCGTGCCCGCGACGAGGCCGCGAGTGTGCTGGCCGCCGCGGCCGACGCGCTGCGCGTGTCGCAGCAGCACGTGGAGACGCTCGAGAGCGCGCTGGACGAGGTCCGTCAGGCCGGCTTCCGCGTGATGAGCAGCACCACCACGGTGCGCCATGCGATGAGCCACGCGGACTCGCAGCGCGAGCAGGTCACGACGCGCCTCGCGCGGTTCGACGTCGAGGCGGCCGACCTCCGGCGTGAGCAGGATGCCGCGGAGCTCGAACGCGCGGCCGCGCACGAGGCGCTGGCGCACGCGCGTCAGAGCCTGGAGGACATCGCGAGCATGCGCTCGGCCCGGGAGTCGGAGCTGACGATGGCGCGCGAGGCGCTGGACCAGCGGTCGAAGGCCGTGCGCGCGCGCGAGCAGGAAGTGACGACCGCCGAGGCCCGTCTGGCCTCGCTCGAAGAACTCTCGGCGGATCGAGCCGGCTTCGGCGACGCGGCCCGCATGGTGCTCGTCCAGGCCAACGGGCACGTCGGCCAGCAGGGCGCGGTGGCGGACTTCCTCGAAGTGGACGGCCACT
>JBIKWH010000194.1:0-4565 GCA_044356435.1 Vicinamibacterales bacterium | reverse complement strand
GGCGTCGGCGCTGTTCCGCCACACGCCCTGGATGCTCGACCGCCTGTGGGATTCCACCGCCTTCCTGAGCCTCGTCTCGAAACGATCGATCCAGGTGAACGCGTCGAGCCTGGGTTCGATGACCGTCTCGACCCTGCTCGGCGAACAGGGCAACCAGCGGAAGGAGATCGAGAAGCTCCTGCACTGGATCGCCTCCGAGCCGCCGTACGACGTCATCAACATCCCGAACGCGCTGCTCATCGCCATGGCCGGGCCGATCCGCCGCGCCACGGGGCGCCCCGTGTGCGTGACGCTGCAGGGTGAGGATCTCTTTCTGGACGGGTTACCCGAGGCGGACCGCGTGCGCGCCGAAGAACTGATCCGCGAGCACGCGCGCGACGTCGACCTGTTCCTGTCGGTCAGCGCCTACTACAAGGACTACGCCGGCTTGCGGTTCCGCATCAACGCCGACCGGATCGCCGTCACGCCGCTCGGGGTCTCCACCGACGACCTCGCACCCGGTGGACGGACGCGCCTCCAGTCGGATCCGTTCGTCATCGGCTACTTTGCCCGCATCGCACCCGAGAAGAGCCTGCACCTGCTGGCCCGGGCCTACCGGATCGCGCGGCGCGAGCGTGGCCTGCCGCCCTCGCGGCTGGAGGCGGCCGGGTATCTCGCGGCCGAGCACCAGCCGTATCTCGCACGGATCCAGCGCGACCTTGCGGACTGGGGCCTCGCCGACGAGTTCCGGTACCACGGCGCGCTCGACCGGGCGGGCAAGGTCGCATTTCTGCGCGGACTCGACGCCTTCTCCGTGCCAAGCACGTACGTCGAACCGAAGGGGCTCTACCTGCTCGAAGCGATGGCGTGCGGCATCCCCGTGGTCGCGCCGAATCACGGGTCGATGCGCGAGATGGTCGGCTCCACGGGCGGTGGCCTGCTCGTCACGCCGGATGACCCGGCCTCGTTCGCCGACGGCCTCATGGCGCTCCGGGAGCACCCGGGCCAGGCGCGCGACATGGGCCTGCGCGGCGCCTCGGGCGTCCGCGAGCACTACACCGAACAGCAGATGGCCGCGCGCGTGCTCGCCGCCTATACCACGGCCGTCGAACGCCACGCCCTCGGCAGCGCACGCGCCTGACCCATGCTCGTCATCAGCCACGTCTCGAAAGACTACGAAAGCCCTCAGGGCCCGGTCGTCATCCTCAACGACGCCAGCCTCGCGCTCGACCACGGTGAAGCGGCCGCCATCACGGGCCCCTCGGGCAGCGGCAAGAGCACGCTGCTCTACATCGCGGGCGGGCTCGAACCGCCGACGACGGGCACGGTGCTCGTCAACGGCATCAATCCCTATACGCTCACCGAAGACGAGGCGGCGACGTTCCGCGGCGCCAACGTCGGCTTCGTGTTCCAGGACCACTGCCTGCTGCCGCAGTGCACGGTGCTGGAGAACGTGCTCGCGCCGACCCTCATCGACGACCCTGCCCGCGCGGCCGTGCACCTGGATCGCGCCCGGACGCTGCTCTCGCAGGTCGGCCTCGAGCACCGGCTGACGCACCGACCCGCGCAGCTCTCCGGCGGCGAGAAACAGCGCGTGGCGATCGCACGGGCGCTCATCCGGAGGCCGTCCGTGCTGCTCTGCGACGAGCCGACGGGGAATCTGGATCAGGGCAACGCCACGCTGGTCACCGAGCTGCTGCTCTCGCTCCACGCCTCCACGTCGATGGTGCTGCTGCTCGTGACCCACAGCGACGCCGTCGCCAGCCGCTTCACGCGCCGCTACACCATCGCCAACGGGCGCATGGTCGGCGCGGCATGACCACGTTCTCCTACGCCGCCGCGAGCCTGCGCTACTACTGGCGCACCAATCTGGCCGCCGCGGCCGGCGTGGCCATCGCCGTCGCCACGCTGGGCGGATCCCTGCTCGTCGGCGTCTCCGTCCGCGCCAGCCTGCGCGACCTCGCGCTGGCGCGCCTCGGGCAGGTGCACGCCGTGGTCACGGCCGACGCCCTGTTTACCGAGTCTCTCGCGGACCGCGTCGGCGGCGTGCCCGTGCTGGCGCTGGACGGGGTCGTCATCCATGAAGAGAGCGGCCGGCGTGCGACCGGCGTGCAGGTCTTCGGCGTGGACGACCGCTTCTGGGCACTGCAGCGTGTGGCCGGCGTCGCCGGGCCGGAGAACCGCACGGCGTTTCTGAGCCCGGCGCTTGCCGCGGAATTCGGCGCGAAGGCCGAGGACGCGCTGCAGGTGCGCATCCAGAAGCCGTCGGCGATTCCGGCCGGCGTGCTGCAGGGACGGCGCGACGAGCCGGGGCGCGCCGTCCGCGTGTCGGTCGGACGCGTGCTGACGCGCGCGGAGTCGGGCGAGTTTCTGCCCGCGCCGCGCCAGGGCGAGGCGCGGACGATCTTCGTGCCGCTCTCGCGGCTGCAGCGCGACGCCGACCTGCCGGGCCTCGCCAACATGATCCTCGCCGGCGCCGCAGCCGGCGCGGACGCCGCCCGGCTGCGGGCGCGGGTGAGCCAGGCCGTCCGCCTCGAGGACCTCGGCCTGCGGGTTCGGCCACTGGCGTCCGGCGCGATCGCGGTGGAGTCCACGGCGGGCTATCTCTCTGACGTCGCGGCAGCCGGCGCCACGCGCGGCGTGCTCGACGCGGGAGGCGGGGCCACGCCCGTCCTCACGTATCTGGCAACGGCGATCAGGGCCAACGGCTACGAGACGCCGTACTCGCTCGTCACCGCGCTGCCGCCCACCACGATCAGCGATGCGCTGCGTCCCCACCTGGACAACACGGACGCGGACGACGACTCGGATGCGCCCGCGGCGACACCTGTGGCTGCACCAGCCGTCCGACGCGCGCCCCGTCCGGGAGAGCCGCCGACCGTGCACACACCGGCCGACCCCTCCGCGCCGCCGATCTGGCTGACGGCCTGGACGGCCGAAGACCTGGACGCGCAGCCGGGTGACGCCGTCACGCTGGAGTACTTCCTCTGGTCGGACGACGGCGGTCTCTCGACCGCCAGCGCTACCTTCGCAATGACCGGCGTGCTGCCGATGGCCGGCCTCGCGCTCGACCGCGACCTCACGCCCGAGTATCCGGGCGTGTCGACCAGCGAGGAGATGGCCGACTGGGATCCGCCGTTTCCCGTGGACCTGACCCGCGTCCGCAAGAAGGACGAAGACTTCTGGCGGGAGCACCGCACCGCACCGAAGGCGTTCATCGCCATTGAGGACGGCCAGCGCCTGTGGAAGTCGCGCTACGGACAGGTCACCTCCATCCGGGCCATGGGCACGATGGAGCCGGCACTGCGGAAAGCGCTCGGCGCCCGGCTGCCGGCCAGCGTCGCCGGGTTCCGCGTGCAGAGCGTGCGCGCGGACGCCGTGGCGGCCGCGGCCGGCACCACCGACTTCGGCGAGTACTTCGCCTACTTCAGCGCCTTCGTCGTGGCGGCGAGCCTGCTGCTGACCGCGCTCTTCTTCCGGCTCGGCGTGGAACAGCGCGCGGCCGAAGCGGGGACCCTCGCCGCGTTCGGCTTCACGCCGGGGCTCGTGCGGCGCATCTTCGTGCTGGAGGGGGCGCTGGTCACCGGCGCCGGCGCGCTGGCCGGCATGGCTGGAGCCGTCGGGTTCACGGCGGTGATGATGGCCGCGCTGCGCACGGTCTGGATCGGCGCGGTGGGCACGACGGATCTCCATCTGACGGTCACGGCCACGCCGCTCCTCGCCGGAGCGCTCGGCGGCATGCTCGCCGGCCTCGCGTGCGTGCTGTGGACACTGCGCGGCTTCCGGCGGACGTCCGTCCACGGCCTGATGGCGGGCACCTGGCTGAATCCGGATGCCAGCGGGACGCACGTGCGCGGACTGCGGTGGGCCGCCGTGGCCACGCTCGTCGGCGCGGCGGGGCTCGTGGCGGCTGGCGCGACGGAGCAGGTGCCTGCCGTGGCCGCCTTCTTCGGCTCCGGGTCGCTGCTGCTGGCGGGCGGTCTGTGCGGCACCGCGCTCCTGCTGCGGCGCCTCAGCGTCCGCTTTCTCGCGCCGGGCGCCCGGCCGCTCTTCCGCCTCGGGTTGCGGAACGTCAGCGCGAGGCCGGCGCGGTCGGTCCTCTCGGTGGCGCTCATCGCCGGTGCCAGCTTTCTGATCGTCGCGGTCGGCGCCTTCCGGCTCGGCGGCACCGCGACCAGCGACCCTCACGGCGGCACGGGCGGGTATCTGCTCGTTGCCGAATCCGTGCAGCCGCTGATGCACGACCCCTCGACCGCCGCGGGGCGGGAGGCGCTGAACCTGCCGCCCGACGTGGCCACGCTCGACATCGCGCGCTTCCGCCTCCGCCCTGGCGACGACGCAAGCTGCGCCAACCTGTACCGGCCCTCCAGCCCGCGCCTGCTGGGCGCACCCTCTGCGTTCCTCGCGCAGAATCGTTTCACCTTTTCGAGCAGCCTCGCGACCACGGTCGAGGAGCGCGCGAACCCGTGGCGGCTGCTGGAGCAGCGATCCGATGAGAGGGTCGTACCCGTGATCGGCGACGCCACCTCGCTCGCGTATGCCTTCCACGTCGGGCTCGGCGACGACATCGTGATCGATGCGCCGGA
>JBIKWH010000193.1:0-4569 GCA_044356435.1 Vicinamibacterales bacterium | reverse complement strand
GGCGGACTGGGCGGCGAGGAGATACGGCGTCGCGCCCAGGTGCGGCGGACGATTGCCCGACCCGTTCTGCGGGTTCATCTCCGGCATCACGCGCGTGCCCTTCGCGTTGATGTCGGCGCCCTTCGCGATGAGCCGTTCGATGAGCGCGAGCTTCGCGGCGCGGTCGGGAATGCCGCCGTAGGTGTTCCATTCGCCGTCGGCGTCCAGCCCTTTGTAGGTCAGCGGGATCGGCTCGAACGTGCCGACGGCCCACATCAGCGGCGAATAACCGGCGGCCGTGAGATTTCCGTCGGCACGGGCGCCCCGCTCGAGCAGAAACGTGGCCAGCGCCGCGTGGCCCTTCACCGTGGCGATGAGGAGCGGCGTGCTGCCGTCCTTCGCTGCCGCCTCGATGTCATCGCCCTTGTCGATCAGGAGCGTGGCGAGTTCGATGCTGCCGTTCCGTGCCGCCGCCATCAGCGGCGTGAACTCCGCCGTCGAGCGCAGCGTGATATCAGCGCCGGCCTCGATGAGCGTGCGCGCCATGTTCACGTCGCCCTGGGCGACCGCCCAGTGGAGCGCGGACTGGCCTTTGGAACGCTGCACGGCATTGACGTTCGCGCCGCCCTTCAGCAGCCGGGAGACGGCGGCCGTGGTGCCGCTGCGAACGGCGGTCATCAGCACCGTCTCGCCGGAGGGCCTCGCGGCGTTCGCATCCCCGCCACCGGTGAGCAGCGCGTCGATCATGTCCGCGCTGCCGTTGATGGCGGCGAGAAACAGCGGCGTCACGCCGTAGTCGTTCGCCATGTTCGGCTTCGCGCCGGCGCCGAGCAGCCGCTTCGCGAGCGCGACGTCGTTGTAGTGGGCGGCCCAGTGAAGGGCCGTGGCGCCATCCGCCTGCGGGCGGTTGACGTCCGCGCCCTTCTTCAGCAACGCGAGCACGGCGGAGGCGTTGCCCTGTTCGGCGACGTCGGCCACGGTGGCCGACGAACCCGTGGCCGCGGCTGAGCTGGTCGCGAAGAGGAGGGTCAGGGACAACGAGAGAATGGTCTGCTTCACGGCATGACTCCTTGGCGCGAAGAGTCTAATCCGTTCGGCACGCGGTTCAAGCCCCATCTCGTCGTGCCGATTAGTCCGGCACTGGAGGTCGGTGTGCCTGTGCGGAGTCTGGGATGGTGGTGTGCGGGCGCGGTGGCGGTGGCTGTCGCGGCGCTGTCGGTGACGCGGGCGGTTCATGCCGAAGGACCTTCCGCGGATGCCAGCCTTGCCCGGCTGCGCTCGGGTAACGCCCGGTCCGTGCATGCGGGCGCTCCGGCGGGCGACGGTCAGCCGGTGAGACCGGTCCCGCCCGTCGCCGTCGTGCTGTCGTGCGCGGAGTCGCTCCTGCCGGCCGAGCAGGTCTTCGGCGCGGAGCCCGGTGAGCTGTTCGTCGTCCGGTCGCTCGGGCACGTCGTCGACCACGCCGCACTCGCCAGCGTCGAGTACGCCGTGGAGCGCCTGCACGTGCCGCTGGTCGTCGTGCTCGGCCACGAGATGTGCGGGGCGCTCAGACTTCCCGGGGACGCGGTGCCGGGACATGCCTCAGGGCCGCACTTCGACTTTCTGATGAAGGCGCTGCGGCCGGCCGTCGGGCGGGCCAGCAGCTCACCGGAGGCGCAGCGGCTGCGCACGGCTGTGCTGGAGAACGTGGAGGAGTCGATCAACGGCCTCCTGCAGCAGAGCACCATCCTGCGCCATCTCGCCGAGGACCGCCGTGTGCGGCTGGTCGGCGCGTTTCATGAAACGTCGAGCGGCCGGGTGTTCTTCTCGGAACTCGTCGACATCCCGCGCCTGGACGGTGCCGTGGCGGCGGGGCGGCACTGACGATGACTGCGCGGCTGTTCGGAGGCGTGCTGGTGGGGGTACTGGCGCTGGCAGGCATGCCGGCGTCAGCGCAGCATCATGAGGCGCCCGCTGCGCGGGCGCCGAAGGCGGCGACGCGCCACGAGCCGGCGGATGGACACGGGTCGAAGGGGGCCCCCTCGCTCGGTCTCATCGCGCCGGCGGCACCGTCGGTCGCACCAGCCGGACATGGCCGGACCCAGGCCGCCGCGCCGCCGGAGGGCGGGCGCCCGCACGATGACACGGCGTCGGGGTCGCCCGGCAGGCGGAAGAAAGTCGATGTGGGGAAGGGGAGCCACCCGGCGGACGTGGCGGCGTCTATCAGTCAGCGGCTGGCCGAACTGGCTGAGCTGCGGAGGACGGCGCCTGTCGCGCCAGTGCGGCGTCAGGCACCAAAGCGGGAGAACGCTGCGCCTGAGGGAGTGGCCGCCGCCGCGCCGACTCCCAGGCCGGTTGAATCACCCACGGTCACACCGATCAAGCTCAGGTGGCGGGTGCCTGTGAGCTGGCCCGACGAGATGTTGGCGCCAGCCCACAGACCGGTCCTTACTTCTTCTGCTGGAGTTCCTTGAACTTCTTGTCCGCCGCTTCCGGATTGTTCGTCTCGTAGTCGTGCGGATCGAAGCGGCCGATCGACTTCGCGCCCAGCTTGCGGAGGAAGTCAGCCGTGTCCGGCCGCTCCTGGAAGATGGCATCGAGCGTGCCCTCGACATACCCGAGCGGACTCTGGCCTTCCTGATAGAACCGGGCGAGCCCGCTGCCCTTCTGTGGCTTGCTGACCGGGTTGAGGTCCGCGCCCTTTGACAGCAGGAACGTGATCATCTGGTGATAGCCGGCACGCGCGGCGGCATGCATGGCGCGGTACCCCTGGCGGTCCTCCGCTTCCAGGGGAACCCCGTGCTCCAGCGCCAGCTGCGCCGCCTCGAGGCGCTTCTCCTCAGTCAGCAGCACGGTGTTCTCGACGACGCCTTCGGCGGCTGCCATCAGCGCCGTCTGGCCGTCGTTCGCCAGGGCGAGGGGATTGGCGCCCTTCTCCTTCAGCAGCCTCATCATCTCCGCGTCCGCCGACTGCGCCGCGATCAAGTACGGTGTTGCGCCGGCGTGCGGTGGCCGCGCGCCGTTCCCGTTGTGCGGCGCCAACTGCGGGAGGCCGCGTGTCATCTTCGCGTTTACGTCTGCGCCCTTCGCGATCAGCAGGTTCACGAGCGCCAGCTTCTCCTTGCGATCAGCGATGCCGTAGTAGGAGTTCCATTCACCTTCGGTATCGAGACCCTTGTAGGTGATCGGGATCTGCTCGAAGGTGCCGACGGCCCACATCAGCGGGGAATAGCCCGCGCTCTTCAGATCGCCATCGACCTTCGCGCCGCGTTCGATGAGGAACGTGGCCAGTGCCGTGTTTCCCTTGACGGTTGCGAGGAGGAGCGGTGTGGCGCCGTCGTTCGCCTTTTCCTCGATGCTGGCGCCCTTCTCGAGCAGCAGCTTCGTCATCTCGATGCTGCCCTGACGTGCGGCACCGAGGATGGCCGCATAGCCGGCGCTCGACCGGAGCTTGATGTCTGCCCCGGCCTCGATCAGCGTGCGCGCAACATCCACGTGGCCGTCGGCGACGGCCCAGTGCAGCGCGGACTGGCCCTTCGAGACCTGGACGGCGTTCGGGTTGGCCCCGCCCTTGAGCAGCCGGGCCACGGCCGGCGCGGTGCCCGTCCGGACAGCCGTCATCAGCACCGTCTCACCCGACGGCCGCGCCGCGTTGGCGCTGGCCCCGCCCGTCAGCAGCACGTCGATCATTTCGGCGCTGCCGTTGATCGCCGCGAGGAACAGCGGCGTGACGCCGTAGTCGTTCGCCGCGTTCGGCTTCGCACCGGCGGCGAGCAGGCGCTTGGCCAGCGCGACGTCGTTGAAGTGCGCGGCCCAGTGCAGCGCTGTCGCGCCGTCGGCCTGGGGACTGTTGACGTCAGCGCCCTTCTTGAGCAGCGCGAGTACGGCGGACGAGTTGCCCTGTTCCGCGATGTCAGCCAGGCTGGCGGATGAGGTGGCGGCTGCGGCGGACGCCGCGGTCAATGTGATCAGAGAGAGGGCGAGCAAAGTCTGCTTCACTGCAAGGCTCCTTACGTGGTGTTCCTGAGCCCTTGGACGGCGGTGCACGCCGCAAGGTTCTCGCGATCGTGCCGGCCTGGGGCTCTTTCGCGTTAACTCTTGAAAACACAGAGTTTAGCGTCTATATTTCCGATCGTCAGACGCGAGGACGGAACGAAAGTCCCGGCCCGTCTGGCCACGGAACTATGGTTCCTTGACGGCGTCAAAAATAACGCCGCGCTTGATGCCGTCAATCCGGTATGCTACCGGAGCAAAAGCAATCCGGGGAGATATTTTTCATGTTCACGACAGCACGCACGTTCCGGTCTCTGGTGGCTCTCGGTGTGGCGGCAGTCGCCGGCACCGCCTACCTCTCTGGCGCGCAGGCGCCCGCCGCGCAGCCCGCGGTCAAGGCCGTGGCCGCGAAGACCGCTCCGCCGGCGCCGGATCTGCAGGGCGTGGTCAACAAGTACTGCGTCAACTGTCACAGCGAGCGCATGAAGCTCGGCGGACTCGTGCTGGAGAAGAAAGACGTCTCCAGGATCGGCGCCGAGGCGGAGATGTGGGAGCGTGTGGCGAAGAAGCTCCAGGCGCGCGCCATGCCGCCCATCAACTCGCCCCGTCCGGACAAGG
>JBIKWH010000192.1:0-4580 GCA_044356435.1 Vicinamibacterales bacterium | reverse complement strand
GACGGGGCACGTCGAATTGACGATCGCCACGGGTGTGTTCGTCAGGTACGAGACGTTCAGCGGACCGGACTCGCCGCAGATGAGAAACCGGCTGCGGAACATGCACACCAACTCAGCCAGGCCCGTACGCTTCGGATGGGTGGCAAGGTCGAGCACGCCCGGCCGATTCACCGGCGTCATCGACGGGTCGCCGACGCGCACGACGGTATAGCCGAGCCCCACCAGATAGTCGATCGCGGCGAAGTGCGTCTCGATGCGCGCGTTGCGCATCGCATCCGCCCGCCTTGACCCCTTCGTGGCCGTGTCCCGCCCGACCTTGTAGCCGTCCTCACGGCAGTGCACGGCCACAAGCTTCATATCGTCCGTCAGGCCGATCGCCGCTGCCTCGACCCTCGCCCGCTCGGCGACGTCCGGCGCGAAGCGCATCTCGAGCGGCTCCGCGATACGGCGACGAGCCACGTACGTGTCGGCCGCGAAGGCTCGTTCCACTTCGCTCACGACCTCCGGACGTGGCACCTGCCACCGCTTCTCAAGGTCTTTGAGGTAGCGCCTGAGGTCCTGCGAGAGCACGTCGAACCTCCGCCGGTGCCGCCAGGCCGCGGCAGCCAGTTCGGCCCTGACCTCGTCCACCCGTGCGTGAAGAAAGGTCCGGCCGGCCTCCAGCGCCGAGGGGGCTGCGGTGCGCGCGAGGATCCGGATGCGGTTTCCCGGCGTCGGCCTCAACATCCGCACAGCGGTGGTGTCCAGCTCGTAGAGTGCCGGACCGACCGCATCCGCATCACGAACCACGAAGAGATCCCACCCCATCTGCCGCGCACGCGAAATCGCCACCTGAATCTCAAGTGCCTGGTGACCGTAGTGATTGGACTGTGGCCTGGCGAGCAGCAGCGGGCGGCCGCCCAGGGAGATGAGCTTGGTCTGAAGCATGGACGGGGAATCGGAGGATCTGACGCATCGCAAGTGTACATGTCGTCCGCGCAGCCCGACAACGTGTGGCCGTGGTACGCTAGCCGGCACACGCCGTCACCACCGTGATCACGCCGCCATCCCCGCCACCGGCCGAAAACCCTTACGGCAAGCTTTTCGACTACTACGCCGCGCAGGACATCTTTCCCACCTACAGCGGCTTCGAGTCGGCGGACGGGCTCCGGGCGCACGAACAGATGCGCCGGCGCGCGTTCTCCGACAAGCTCAAGCTCCCGCCGCGCTCGTTCCGCGGCGTGCGGCTGATCGAGTTCGGTCCCGATACCGGCGAGAACGCGCTTGTCTTCGCGCAGTGGGGCGCCTCCTGCACGCTGGTCGAGCCCAACGCCAGGGCCCATTCGACCGTACGCGAGTACTTCGCCAGGTTCGGCCTCTCGACGGGCCTCGAGGCGATTCTCGACACGGACATCTCCCAGTTCGCGGGACGTCCGGAGGCCGCGCGTCAGTACGACCTGGTCATCGCCGAGGGATTCATCTACACGGTGAAGCCCGAGTCGGTCTGGATCAACCTGTTCCATGACCTGCTGGTGGACGAGGGCCACGCCGTGTTCAGCTTCTACGACCCGGCCAGCTGCGTGACGGAGCTGATGCTGAAAGCCGCGCACGCGGCGGGCTGCCGGAAGTCGAATCAGCCCCGCCGAGACGTGGCCCATCGCCTGTTCGCGACCAAGTGGGCCAGCATCGCGCACCGGCGGTCGCTCGACTCCTGGATCATGGACGTCCTGGAGAATCCGTTCGTCCGGCTCACCTACTTCATCGACGCGCGCGAACTCTGCCGTTCGATGCACCAGGCCGGGTTCAGCCTGTACTCGGCGTGGCCGGGCTACGACGACAGCCTCGACATCCACTGGTTCAAGAAGCTCCCGGCGCCCGACGCGCGTCTCCGGAGCCAGCAGCGTTTCATCGAACGAAGCCGCCTGGGTCACCTGTTCGGCAAGAGCATCTTCATCGTGGACGACTCGCTTGACGTGGAGGCGCTCTGGCAGCCGCTGGTCGGAATCGTCGACGGCCTGATCGACGGCGTCGATGAGGCCGCCGTCACACGCGGCGACGCGCTCCTGGCGGAACTGGACGCCCTGGTGCAGTCGCCCCGTGTGATGGCCTCGGCCACCGACCGCGCGGAGGCACACGCCCTCGCCGTGTCCTACCGGCGGCTGATCCGCCTGATCGCCTCCGGCACGTTCGAGGAACTGGCTGACTTCTGCAACACGGATCAGGCGTTTGTCCGCGAGTGGGGTGTGCCGAACCACTACGCCGTCTTCACCCGTATCGCGCAGCCGGCCTAGCCGCCGCCCGCCACCGCCCTGACGTGCAGAGGACGCCCGTGACGGAACCCGACCTGACGGGGCTCCGTGCCTTTCTCCCGGGCCGGGTTGAACTGCTGGGCCTCGGCATGGGCGTGCCCCTGCTGCAACACGAGGGGGCGCTCCCGGACCCCGACAGCCTCGGAATCGCCGTGACGGCCCAGCGCCAGCGACTGGCGCAACCGGGTCGGTTCAATGAGGAGCAGGCGATCCTCAGCGGCTCGGCGTCCGAGCGCGACGGGCGCATCGTCCTGCCCTACCGCCACGCGGAGTACGCCGTCATCTCGGCGCTACGCGAGGCCGGCCAGGCGCCCTTCGTGCTGAGTGCGAGCGTGCTCCTCGTCTGCCAGGAGCGGCGGGAGGTCTACGTCCAGCGCCGGTCGGCGTTCTGCGACGCCGCCGCCGGCCTGCTGCACACGGTGAGCGGCGCCCAGAAGTACCCGATTGGAGACGACCCCGGCCAGGCCCTGCTCGAGACGGCACGGCGGGAAGTGCGGGAGGAGACCGGCCTCGAGATCCGCGGGGACGACGTCCCGTACGCGCTGGTCGCCGAGCGCCTGGCCACGTCCTACCAGTTCGTCCTGCTCGGCGCGCCCATCTCTCCGGCGCAGGTGGACTCGATGCAGACGTCGGTCGAGGGCGCGATCGTCGCCATCGCCTTCGATGAGCTCCCGCTGATGCTGGCCCGGCCAGACGAGTGGGCCGCCACCGGGTTCTTCCACGTGCTGCTGTGGCTCGCGACGCGGGGACGCGACGCGCGATTTGCCGGCCGACCGGCGTCCGATGTTCTCGCCGCCGGACTCATGGCGGGCCGCACGACCGACTGGCGAACGTATTACTGAACGGACTCGACTGGAATACCGGCCAGGGCATCCACCATCGCCACGAGCCACGACTGGTGCGTGGCCTCGACCATGTTGTAGCGCTGGTCGTCGACCCACAGGTTCACGGTGCCGGCGGCACGGAGGGGATTGTCCGGGGCGAAGCCGGTCAGCGTCAGGACTGGGATGCCCATCTGGCTGGCTTCGATGGCGGCGTTGAGCACGCTCGGCGACCGGCCGCTGCTGCTGATGAGCACGAGCGTGTCTCCAGGCGCGCCGTAGGCGCGCACGGCCCGCGCCATCCAGTGCTCGTATCCGTAATCGTTGGCGAAGCAGGTGATGAGATCCGCGTCGTTGAAGGCCACACCCCGGATGTCGGCCACCTTCGTGAGATCGACGGCGATGTGACTCGCCATGGCGGCGCTGGCGCCGTTGCCCGCGAGCATGACCTTCCCGCCGGACGCTCCGGTCCGGCGCAGCAGCGCCAACGCGGCGTCAAACTGGGACTCATCGAGGGAGCCGAGCAACTGCGCGAGACGGCGCATGTAGTCGTGTGCGTAGGACATTCAGGCCTCAATCATGACACGCCATGACCGTCACGCCGGACGGGGAGCCGCACCGCTGAGGGCGCCCATCTCACGCTCGATGGCAGCGGCCAGAATCGGCGTGACCGGTTTGCGCGCCCGTCTGGGACGGATGAACAGGCGCGCCTTCCGCTGAATCTCCCTTCGCTGCTCATCGGTCGCGAGCAGGGCGTGCTGAAGCTGCGTCACATGTTCCGCCAGGTCCGTCGCCATCCTGACCCATCCGCCCTCCTCCTCCAGGAGGTAGCGGTAGTGCAACGTGCCGGTCTGGCCGTCAGCGGCTCCGCCGGCATGCACCGACAGCACGGGCCGTCCGAGCAGACCCGCTTCGATCTCGGCGGTGGTATTCAGCCCGACAACAACCGAGCTATGGGCGATGCACTCGAAGAGACTCTGCGGGTGCCGCGACGGCGTGCCGACCACCAACGCGTGCGGATCGTCGAACGGCCGCCACACGGTCGCCCGTTGCTCGTCTCCCAGATCGACCTTCTCCGCCCGTTCTTCGGACGACGTCAGAGGAATGTCCGGATGAGGCCGCACGATCACGCCGGCGCCAGCCACTTCCGGCAAGCCGGACGTCCGTAGCGCCGCCAGCCATTGCCGCACGAACGCCAGTTCCTGTCCGCTGACAAAGGCCGACGAACACACGTACATGACAATCGGCGTACCCTTGGGCAATCCCAGTGCTGCGGTGAACCGGTTGTGCGTGCACTTGCGCGCGCACTCCAGAAAGGCGTCAAACCGCGGCGCACCGACGACCTTGATGCTCTCCCGAGGCACGCCGTGCAACCGCCGGGCCTCGAGTGCCTGCCTCGGATTCCACACGAATACCCGGTCCGGCATGACGTGCAGGCCGCCCTTGGTGCTCAGGTTGTCCCAGCTGTAGA
>JBIKWH010000191.1:0-4594 GCA_044356435.1 Vicinamibacterales bacterium | reverse complement strand
CGATCCCTACGTCGCCATCCGCACGGACCCGGGCCTGCTCGCGCTGCTGCAGTCGAGCATCTACGGCGAGAGCGTGACCGACGCCGCCGTGACGGACACGCAGGGTGTGGTGATCGCCGACAGCGACGGGTCGCGCGCGGGGCAGCGGCTGGCGGCCCGGCCGGATCTCGCGGATCTGGTGGCCGCGTCGGCGCTCGATCAACTGCAGGTGATCTACGCACGCGACGCCGGCACGCACGAAGTGCGACTGCCGATGATGCTCGACGACCAGGCGTTCGGGTCGATCCGCATCGGCATCTCGACGCTGCTGCTGCGGGAGGAGCTGAACGCCGGGCTGCGTCCGGCTCTCATTACCGCGGGCATCGCGCTCGGGATCGCGGTGCTCATCGCCGCGCTCCTCGCGCAGCTCTTTCTCCGCCCGATTCACGTGCTGCGCAGCGGCCTGACGCGACTCGGGCAGGGTGAGTTCGGCGTGACGCTCGACCTGCCGCCGGGGGACGAGTTCGGTGAGCTGGGCTCGTTCTTCAACGCTGTCTCACAGCAGCTCTCGGAGGACCGCTCGCAGCAGGCGGGTCGTGAGACGCCGCTCCAGGCGGCGGTGGAGAACCTGGAAGACGCCGTGGCGCTGGTGAACCCGGCGGGCCTCCTGCTGTTCGTGAATCCCGCCATGCAGCGCGAGACGAGCGCGCGCGCGTCCGGGCAGCCGCTGGCCGACGTGCTCGGCGCGGACCATCCGTACCGGCGGCTCGTGGAAGCCACGCTCGAGACGCGGCGGTCGCAGGGACCCGAGCAGACGCACGTGCCGGCGTCGACCGGCGCCTCCGGTGAGGACCGCCTGCTCATCACGCACGCCATCGCCGGCGCCGACGGCGGGCTGGTCGGCGTGCTGCTGGTCGCGCGCAACCTGTCGTCGTTCGCGCGCATGCAGTCCACGCTCGCGTATTCGCGAAAGCTCGTCTCGCTCGGTCGCCTGACGGCCGGCATCGCGCACGAGGTCAAGAACCCGCTGAACGCGATGTCGATTCACCTGGAGCTGCTGCGGACGAAGATCCGTGCGGCCGACCCCGCGCAGACCGCGGCGCTGGCCCACGTGGACGTGATCGAGGGCGAAGTCCGGCGGCTCGACGAGGTCGTGCAGGGCTTCCTGAAGTTCACGCGGCCCGATGATCTCCGGCTGCAGCCGGTGCGCGTGGGCGCGTTGATGCAGGAGATCCTGCCGGTCGTGCGTCCCGAGGCCGAGCGGCGCGGCGTGACCATCGAGGTGGCGTGCGCCGACACGACGTCCGCCGTGAACGCTGACGAGTCCATGCTGCGGCAGGCGCTGCTGAACCTTGCGATCAACGCCTGTCAGGCCATGCCGGACGGCGGAACCCTGCGGCTGGCGTGCACGGACGCGCCGCGTGGCCGCGTGGAGATCCGCGTGACGGACACCGGCGTCGGCATCTCCCAGGAGCACCTCGGCCGGATCTTCGACCTCTATTTCACGACGAAGGAGCACGGCACCGGGCTGGGTCTTTCGATGGTGTACCGTATCGTCCAGATGCACGACGGAGAGATTGACGTGGAGAGCACGCCGGGACGCGGCACCACGTTCCGCGTGCTCCTGCCGCGCGCGGCGGACGGCGACTGATGCCGCGTCAGCTCCGATGCGTGCGCGTCCTCGCGCTGAGCGTGTTCGCTCTCGGCGCGTCGCTCGTCACCGGCTGCGCCAAGATGCAGGCGCGCACGGTACCGGAAGGGCCGGCGCTGCAGATGCCCGCGCCTCCCGCCCGCGAGATCGTGGCCGCGCTCGACCCGCCGCCGCTGCCGGTCGACGAACCCATCGTGCCGCCGACACCGACCGTGGCGCCGCCTGCCGTGGCCCCGCGTCCCGCGCCGGCGCCGCCGCGCGCGGCCCGTCCCGCCCCACCGGCTGAACCCCCCGCCCCTCGTGTCGAGCCGCGCACGCTGCGCGCACCCGGTGATGTGGCGCGCGAGGGGGCCATCCGTGAGCGCCTGAGCGGCGCGACCGGGGATCTGGGGCGGGTGGATTACGGGAAGCTGGGCGCGACGGCGCGCAGTCAGTACGACCAGGCGCGGCGCTTCGTCCGGCAGGCCGAGCAGGCGATCAAGGACCAGAACCTCGCGTTCGCCTCGACGCTGGCCGACAAGGCCGCCACGCTTGCGGCAGACCTTGCCGGCCGGTAAGCCTCGCTATTCCTTCCAGGCGCCGTTCAGCTCGAAGATGATGCCGAGCGTCTCGGTGAAGTCCAGATACATGTACGTGCCGCCGACCTTGCCGTTGGTCCACGCGGCGCCCTTCGACTGAAACAGGCGCGTCGTCTGCGCCAGCTTGTCGCCGACAGGGAACGCGAGGTGCTGCGGCGCGGCGCGCTTGCCGTGCTTGCCGACGAAGTCCGTCCAGTTGGTCTGGCCGATGGACTGGATCAGCTCCATCCCGGTGTTCGCCTGCTTCCAGCTCGTCAGGCGGAGCGTCGCCGCCGGGTCGGCGTTGTAGCCGGGCGGGATGTCCACGGGCTTGAAGTCGCGGACGGTCGGCGCGGGAATGCCGAACGCGTCGGCAAAGGCCTTCGCGGTCTCGTCGGCGTTGGGCACGCCGAAGCCCACGTGCGACATGGCCGTCGTGGCCAGCACGGCCTTGTCACCCACGATCGACGGTGCGGGCGACGCGGCGGCGACCGGCGTGGCGTCCTGCGCGATGTCGATGATGGTGCCGAGGCTGGCGGACATGTCGACCCAGGCGAACGTGCCGGCGGCCTTGCCGGCGACCAGGCGTCCGCCTTTCTGCTCGAGCGCGGCCACCCGCGCGGCAATGGCATCCGGCACGGAATAGCCGAGGCGGTAGATGCCCTGGCCGTACTGCTTGAGGTACGCGGCTGCGGGACCCGAAGCGCCCTCCGGCTGATCGATCTCGATCCGCACGTTCGGCAACTGCACGACGGCGCGCTTTACCTTGATGCTGCCCTTGGGCAGGTCTACTTTCACCGTCGTGATGGCCGGCGCGGCCGGGAGCTGGAAGACGTCGACGTACTTCTGCACGGACGCCTTGACGTCGCGGACGACGACGCCGACCCGGGCGATGGGGGCGGAGCCGATGGTGGCGGGCGGCGCCTCCGCCGACGCCGCGGCCGAGGCCACGCCACCGAGCACGAGTGCGACCGCGGCTGCGGCGAGATTCCGGAATCGAGTAGTGCGCATCACTGCCTCCTGAAGGGCCGTATTATGCCCGGGAACGGGGAGGGCTATACTCCCCGATCTCAACGGCACTGGAAGGAGTTTCGATGACCAAGTGGATTGCGCTCGTCGCGCTGACCCTGGCGCTGCCCGCCTCGGCTCTGGCGCAGAAGAAAGCCACGCTCACGCCCGCGGACTATGAAGAGATTCGCGGGCTCTACGCGAAGTACAGCTACGGGTTCGACAACGGCGACCCCAAGCTGGTCGCCAGCGTGTATACCCCTGACGCCCAGTTCATCGTCGGCGGCAAGCCCGCCGGCGCCAACCGCGACGCCATCACGGCGATGGTGAGGCCCGTGGCGCCCGGCAAGGGGCAGATGAAGCACATGCCCAGCAACATCGCCATCGAGCCCTCGGCGGACGGCGCTGCGGGGATGGCGTACGTCGCGCTGGTGACCTTCGAAGGCGGCAAGCCGCCGGTCGTGACCGGCGGAGGCTGGTATCACGACACGCTCGTGAAGACAGCCGAGGGGTGGCGCTTCAAGAAGCGCGACTACCAGCCCTTCCCGCTGCCGGTGGCTGCGGCGCCGGCTCCCTAGGACAGCATCGCCAGGCACATCCGTACGAAGACGCCGCGGAGACGGGCTCCGGCCCGCCTCCGCGGTTCCTCGCGCGACACCGCCGTGTGTCGCCGATCGAAACCCTCGCGTTACACGCACACGCCCGCAAATAGGCCAGATATTGCGACTGCCCTAGAAATTAGTCACAACATGTTGTGGTTCCTGCCTTGACAAGGCCGGTTCGAGGGCGCATCATCCGGTCCACGCTTTCGGATCGTTCGCCCCCGGATCCTCCCAGCTCCGAGACGAACCCCAGCTAGCGCTACGAAGAGGCCAGCGGGCCCCCATGTCGGGGGTTCTGGGCGACAACTTTTGGTTTTTCCATGGCGCACCACACCGGGGTGGGTGCGCGTGAGTCGTGTCGGAGGTTTTACATGGAGCGAGGCGCCGCTCGCGAGGCTGCCGCAGGGCAGCAGTCAGGGTCAACCAGCCTCGAGACCACGCGTGCCCGAAAGGCCGCGTCGTCCGCACAGGGGCTGGAGTTCCTGCGCTACTTCACGCTGCCGGGCGTGGATCCGTTCGACGAGGTCGAATGGGAGGTCCGCCAGGCCCTGATCGGAAACGAGAAGGGGAAGGTTGTCTTCCAGCAGGACAACGTCGAGATCCCGAAGTTCTGGTCGCAGCAGGCGACCAACATCGTCGTCTCGAAGTACTTCCGCGGCCAGATGGGTGCCCCCGAACGCGAACACAGCGTGCGGCAGCTCATCGGGCGCGTGGTCGACACCATCACGCGGTGGGCGAAGGAGCAGAACTACTTCGCCAGCGAGGATTCCCTCGCGGCGTTCAGCGCCGAGCTGAAG
>JBIKWH010000190.1:0-4607 GCA_044356435.1 Vicinamibacterales bacterium | reverse complement strand
CACCAGCGACCGTCGTACACGGCGTGAAACGCCGTGGGGGTGATGACGAAGAGCTGATCTGGAGGGAGTGAGTCGCACGCGTCGACCGACTCGAAGTGCCCGAACACGCCCGTAATCGGTGAGCCCGGGGTGAACCGGCCTTCACGAGAGAAGACGAACCCGCCGCAGAGCGCGGCGACGGTGGCCAGGGCCGCGACGACCAGTCTCGACCTCATCGGGGATCTCCCGCCACCTTCCTGAACACAGGCTCCCGGCGCAGCGCCTCGAAGAGCGCCTCCATGAATGCCACCGCGCTCTCGCCGCCCATGTGCGACCCGTTGTAGCTGACGAGCGGCGTCGGCCACACCTCGACGAAGGGGATGCCCGTTGCCTCAGACAGGCGCCGCGTCAGCAGCACGTTGTTGAGTTCGGGATACGGGGCGAACGTCATGATCATGGCCCCGCCACGGCGCGTGACCTCGGCCGCGAAGGTGCGCAGCACGTCGAGCTGTGCCGGGAACATCTTCTCGCTCAGCTCGCGCTCGCCCTGCGTGAAGGTGTCCGGGCGGCGCGTCATCAGGTCGCGCGGCGCCGGAATGGCGTAGGGAAAGTAGATGCCTCCGGTCTCCACCGATCGATAGACGACATGGTGGTCGCGCTCGTGGTAGTAACGGCGCCACGGTGGGACCCAGCGATGCAGGCGTCTCGCGGCCTCCCAGGCCGCGACGCTCTCGTAGTAGAACTTCCAGCTGTTCCACCGCCCGCGGTCACGGGCGGCAGCACCGAGCCGGCCCCACGTGTCATCGAAGAACGCGTCGCCGTTGACGATCACGAGCTTCGGGCGGAGGTCGTAGCGGCGGATCAGCTCGAGCGCGAACCCGTCGGACCCGCCCAGGAAGGCGAGCGTGTAGCCGCGCAGCCCGTAGCGATCGAGGTGCGGCTGATAGCCCTCCGGCCTGAAGGCATAGAGGCCGCGGGAGTTGCCGAGGAAGAGGACGTCGGCAGCGCGCATGTGTTGTGCCGTGCCCGCGTGGTCGTAGAGGTACGCGTCGTAGTCGAGGACGTTGACGAGCTGCGTGACCGCCGAGCCTGGCCAGGGAGGGGCGATTCCGGTCTGGAACGGCGTGCCCATCCGCCACCACAGGCGCTGATCGATCACCAGGCCGGCCGCCACCAGTGCGCCAAACGTGGCGGCGAAGATCCAGACGAGCGCCGCCGACCGCGCGGTCCTAGAACTGAAAGTAGATGAACTCATTGGACTGGCCGTAGAGGCTCAGAACGAGATAGAGCATGCCGGCCGCGAGGACAGCCCGCTCGATGCCTCCGGGCAGCGGCAGCCGGCCGATCTCGCGCGCCGCCTGACGGGCGTGCATGGCGATCACCGCCAGCGTCACGAACAGGGCGAACTGGAGCTGCGGCGGGTTGGCCACACCCGCCGGGCGGAAGTCGAACGCAAACATGTTGGCGATGAGCGTGTTGGCAGCGGTGAACGTGTCGCTTCTGAAGTAGATCCACGCCACGAGCACGCCCAGTTGAACCACCAGGAACCAGGCGAATCCCGCGGCCCGGACAAGCGGCGCCGGCCAGGGCTTCCGTGACGGATCCTCCATGCCGAGCATCCGCTCGATCCCGAGTGCCACGCCGTGCATCACGCCCCACGCGACGAACGTCCAGGCGGCCCCATGCCACAGCCCGCCGAGGAACATCACGATCAGCAGGTTCACGTACGTCCGGACGTGCCCCCGTCGATTGCCCCCCAGCGGGATGTAGAGATAGTCGCGCAGCCATGTCGAGAGCGAGATGTGCCACCGACGCCAGAAGTCGCTGAAGCTCCTGGCGATGTAGGGACTGTCGAAGTTGATCGGCAGCCGGTAACCGAGCCAGTACGCGACACCGCGGGCGATGTCGGTGTAGCCGCAGAAGTCGGCGAAAATCTGCATGGAGAAGAGGAAGGCGCACGTCCATGCGAGCGTGCTGCTTGCGCCGGTTGTCGACGCCAGGGTCCACGCCCCCGTCGTGTCCGGCGTACTGGCCAGGAACACGCCGATGTTGTCGGCCACGACCATCTTGAGCATGAAGCCCCGGATGACGAGGTAGCTGCCTTCGAGCCACACCCGCCACCTGAGGGCACGCCGACGGTCGAACTGGTACAGGAATTCGCGCGCACGGACGATCGGGCCGGCGACCAGTTCAGGAAAAAACGTGACGAACAGCAGGAAGCGTGGATAGTTCGCTGACGGCCGGAGGACCCGGCGGTACACGTCGATGGTGTAGCTCATCGAGTGGAAGGTATAGAACGAGATGCCGATCGGCAGCGCCAGGGTGATCGCCGGAATGGCGGAGGCCGTCCACCCGTAATGCTGGAGCACCGCCCGCGTGCTGTCCGCCAGGAACGCGGCGTATTTGAAGAGGCCGAGCATCGCCAGGTTCACCGTCAGCGACGCCACGAGCCAGACCTTCGCCCGACGGCGGTTGCCCGCGGTCAGCAGCCGGTCGATCGTCGCCGCCGCCCAGTAGTCGACGGTCACGGTGGCCAGCAGGACCAGCAGGTAGCCGGGCCGATGCCAGCCGTAGAACACCAGGCTGGCGGCCAGCAGAGACCAGAGGAACGCCGGCGCGTTGCTCCGGCGCCAGAAGATGAGCCGCACTGTGCCGACCGCGAGCATCAGCCCGAGGAAGGCGAACGAGTTGAATGCCATGGTGCGTAGACGAGGGTCGCGTGTCGCCCGGATAGTAGCAGGTGCTCCGGGGGCCACTCATCACCAGAAACGTCGAAGCCGGCCGGTGCGATCTTGCACGCGATCCTTGAGACAATGCGGCTGTCGTGAATATGGCCCCGCCCGTATTCGTGCGTCAGGCGTTCGGCGGTCTGACTCCGCGCCGGCTCGCCTGGGCGCTCGTACTCGCTGTGACGGCGACGCTGGGATGGTTCATCGCGCACGCGCCGCTCCAACTGTCCGATGGCGTGAGCAACATGATCACCGTCGTGGACAGCAGTCCCAGGCAGCTGTTCGTCGAGAAACTGAGCAGTACCGGCTACTTCCGGCCCCTCATGTGGCCGCCCTACCTGATCGTGATGGACCTCTCACGAGGTGCGTACTTCGCGTGGTTCAAGACGATCCATGTGGCGCAGGTGCTGGCGCTCCTCTTCCTCTTCCTGCGATGGCTCCGCGTGGAGACGGCGACCGATGCCGTGGCCTTCGCGTTCGGTCTCGCGGTGCTCGTCGGCGGGCACACCTTCGCCGGCTTGTTGCGCGAGGCGTATCCGATCAACCACTTTCTCGCGATCGCGATCTGCGCGCTCGGCGCCGCCGTGCTTGCGGTGGAGCCGCGTCGGCGCCTGAACGACGCGCTGGCGCTGCTGCTGTTCGTCTACGCGGCCCTGACGCTTGAGTCCGGCCTGCTGGTCTGGGTTGCGGCCCTGACGGCATGGGGGCTGGGCGGGCGCGGCGTCTCCCGCACGGCGCTCGCGGTGATGACGGCCGGCGTGGTCGCCTATCTCTTCATCCGCTTTGGCTGGTTCGACACCGGCACGCCGGATCTCGTGGAGCGCGACTCCGGGTTCGGCTTCACCCGCCTGAGTCCGGGAGAGATTCAGCGCCGCTTCGGCGATCAGCCACTGGTGTTCTATGCCTACAACGTGTCGGCGGCGCTGCTGTCGATGCTGGCCGCCGAGCCACGCGGCGGCGTCTACCGTTTCGTGCAGACGCTCGTCGACGGGACGCGCGAATCGTGGACCGAGCTGAACGTGTTCTGCGCGACCGGCGTGAGCCTGCTCGTTGGCGCAACCGTGTGGCTGCGCCGTGGCACCTGGCGCCGGGGACGCACGCACCACGGCCGGGTCCTCCTGATGGCGCCTGTCATGGCACTCGCGAATGCGGCCTTCTGCTACGCGTACGTGAAGGACGTCGTCCTGTCCACCGCGGGCGTCTTCATCGCGGCGGCAGCCGCCGTCGCCATGCGCGAGATGCTGCTGCGGGTGAGTCGGGCGCGTTGGCGTTCGGCGGCTGTGGCCGCGGTGTTCGCGCTCACGCTGTTGTCCAGTGCCTGGACGGTCAAGCTCGTGGGTGTTCACTTCAGCCTCCACGCGCAGGCACGAGCCCTGCGTCGGGAGTGGGCGTTCGTTGACGACTGGATGGTGCGGAACCGGTTCGCGCTCGACTCTCCGGCGAAGCAGGCCCTCAAGCGGACACTCGAGGCCGACGCACTTCGGATGACACCGCCGGGGCCGTGGCCAAGGCTGCCATGGTCCACGCACTGGTTCGACGAGACGCAGTAGGGGCGGATGTCCATGCGAACAATCGTCCATGCCTGTGTGGTTGCGCCGCTCGTCGCCGGTGTCAGCCTGATGGTGGTCATCAGCGTTGGGGGCGCCGTGCCTGGCGGACCGTTCGCACCTGATCCGCCGCGTAATCTCGCTGAGGCCATGGCGCTCTCGGATGCGGCGACAGCCCGACGGCTTTTCGAAGGCGGCGCGGACCCGAACGCGGTGTACGACATCAGGCCCGGCATGCTGGCCAGTGACGTGGGCCTGCGCCACCGCCCGCTGGCCGCGGCCGCGTACACCTCCGATGATCTGATGGTGGGCCTCGCACAGCGCTATGGCGCGCAGTTGCCCCCGGACGAGG
>JBIKWH010000349.1:0-3182 GCA_044356435.1 Vicinamibacterales bacterium | reverse complement strand
ACACGGATCCCGAGGCGTACTACCAGACGCAGTACAAGATCCTCGCCGGTCGCGACCTGGCCGGTCGGGCCGTCCGCCGCCTCAACCTGCAGTACGTGCCGGAGTTCAACGGCACGGGCGCCCCGCCGACTCGCCTGACCCAGCTCAGCGAGAGCGTGTCGGCACGGCTCCGCGCACTCTTCTCGAGGAACGCACCGGCGTCAGAGCCGGTCGCCCGGGACATCCCGATCGACAACCTGATCGACGCGATCGTCGGCCAGATTACCGTCACCCCCGTGCGCGGCAGCCGCCTCGTCGACCTGGCATTCACATCCGCCGATCCGGAGTTCGCCGCCAAGGCCGCCAACATCCTGGCCGAGGAGTACGTGGCGCAGAACCTCGAGTTCCGGCTGCAGAACTCCGACAAGACGCTCCAGTTCCTGGAGCAGGAGGTCGAGCGCCAGGCCAAGGTCGTGCAGGAGAGCGAGCAGAAGCTGGCGGAGTACCGGGAAGACCGGAACGCCGTCTCCCTCGACGACCGGCAGAACATCGTCGTCTCGCGGCTGAATCAGCTCAACGACGCGGTCACCCGCGCCCGCACCCAGCGCGTGCAGCGTGAGGCGTTGTATCGCCAGGTCAGCACGGCGAAGGATCGCGAGACGCTGGCCGCGATTGTCCAGAATCCCCTGGTCCAGAACCTCAAGGCGCGGCTCGCCGAGCTCGAACGCGAGCGTGCCCGTCTCGGTGAACGCTACGGGGACAAGCACCCGGAGCTTCAGCGGGTCGCGA
Organism: Vicinamibacterales bacterium; assembly: GCA_044356435.1. GTDB lineage: Bacteria > Acidobacteriota > Vicinamibacteria > Vicinamibacterales > UBA2999 > CANKJK01. Next base: position 2,414 of record JBIKWH010000349.1, on the reverse strand, counting down.
CCCAGATCATCGACAGCCAGCGGCAGATCGACCAGGAGGTCGACAAGACCGCGGAGTCGGTCAAGAACGACTACGAGGCAGCACTGGCCGAGGAACGGTCCCTGAACCAGGACCTCGAGGCGCAGAAGGAAGCCGCGCTGGACCTGAACCGGAAGAGCATCGACTACTCCGTGCTCCAGCGGCAGGCCGAAAGCAATCGCACGATCTACGACTCGCTGCTCCAGCGGGCCAAGGAGTTCAACGTCGTCAACAACAGCCGGGCGAACAACGTCCGCGTGCTGGACAAGGCGCAGGTTCCCGGCGGCCCGTTCACGCCGGACATCCGCCGCGGCTGGATGATGGCCATGCTCTTCGGCCTGGGTCTCGGCATCGTGGCCGCCTTCGCGATCGACTATCTGGACGACACGATCAAGACGCCCGAGGACATCACCTGGCGTCTGAAGCTCCACTTCCTCGGTCTGGTCCCCCGCGTGCGCGGCGACCGGCACCCGCTGCTGACGGGTCCCGTGCCGCACGACTTCGGCGAGGCGTTCCGGGCGCTCCGGACGGCGCTGATCATGAGCAGCCCGGAACGAGGCACGCGCGTGCAGGTGTTTACCAGCGCTCAACCCCTTGAGGGCAAGACGACCACCGCGGTCAACGTCGCGCTGGCGCTGGCCATCGGCGGCGCCCGGGTGCTGCTCATCGACGCCGACATGCGGCGCCCGAGTCTGCACAAGGCGCTTCGCGTGCCCAATGACAAGGGGCTCGCGGAGCTGCTCACCGGCCAGGCGAAGATGCGCGAGGTCGTGCAGCGGTCGCCTGACTCGAACCTGCTCATCATCACGGCCGGCTCCACGCCGCCCAACCCGTCGGAATTGCTCGGTTCAGACGCGATGCGCACCTTCGTGCAGCAGCTGGGCGTGGGACCGTTCGACTGGGTCATCATCGACACGCCGCCGATTCTGGCCGTCACCGACGCCGTGATTCTGGCGCCCGTCGTCTCGGGCGTCACGTTCGTCCTCGGTGCCGAGATGACGCGCTGGCGCCTGGCCGAGCGGGCCATCGACACACTGCGGGCGGGCCGGCCGAAGTCGATCAGCGCGGTCCTGAACCGTGTGGACTTCGAGCGGAATCGCTACTACTACGCCCGCTACTACGGGCAGCAGTTCCAGAGCTACTACGCCGAGACCCCGGCTGCCAGTTAGGCGGTAGCCGGTGGCGCGCCTGCGGACGACGGTCCTCATCGCGAGCGTGCCGCTCGCGGCACTGGCGGCCCTCGGGGGCGCCTATTCCTCCTCGGTTCTTCCTCTCCTGATCGCGTCGGCGGTCGTGTTCCTGGCCGCCGCGCCACCGGTCGCGACCCGCGGGCTCCGCCTGCAGGATGCGAGTCTGGCCGTCTTCCTGCTGGGCCTGGCCCTGCAGCTCGTACCGCTGCCGGCGCCCATCGTCGACGCGCTGTCTCCGCACGCACGGGCGGTCGCAGGCGTCCTCCTCCTCATGCCGCCGGACACCGCGACCTCCACGATCAGCCTCCGCGCTGTCTATACCGCTGAAACGCTGAGTTCCGCGGCCACCGTCGTCCTGGTGTTCTGGGCCGCTCGCGGCCTGCTGCAGACGGGTGGCGGCCGGACCGTGGCGCGGCTCTTCTCCGTGGCCGGACTCATCGTGGCGCTGACTGGACTCGCGCAGCGTGCGACCGCGTCGAAGTCGCTGATGTGGCTGTGGCGGCCAGACGATCCGGCCGGGCTTCCGATGGGACCCTTCGTCAACAGGAATCACTTCGCGATGTGGCTGGTGATGGCCTCCGCGCTGACGGCGGGCGCCCTCGCGACCCACCTGACGCACAAGCACACGACGGGAGCAGATCGGTTCCGGACGAGCGTGGTGCCCTGGCTCGACGACGGAGCCACGCTCTGGCTGGGCGGCGCGACCGCACTGCTCTGGCTCACGGTCATCGCCTCAGGGTCGAGGGGCGGCATGATCGCCCTCCTCGTCTTCAACGCCACGTGGTTCGCGCTCTCGACGAGCCGCACGCGATCCCGCCGGGCACTCCTCTACGCGACCGCGGCAGTCGGCGTCGTCGGACTCGTCGGCGTGTGGACCAACCTCGACACCATTGCCGGCCGGCTCGGTCCCGCCAACGACATCGCGCGCACGACGGTGTGGCGCGACACGCTCCCGGTCGTCCGGGACTTCTGGCTCACCGGAACCGGCGGAGGCACCTACGCCAGCGTGATGGTGCTGTATCAGAAGACGGCGCGATTCGTGGTCTTCAACGAGGCACAGAACGAGTACCTGCAGCTGGTGGCCGAAGGCGGGCTGCTGCTGACCGTGCCGCTGCTGGTCTGGCTGGTCTCGTGGGGAACCACGTGCGTCCGGCGGCTGCGCGCCGATCGCTCGTCGATGGTCTGGCTGAGAACGGCGGCTCTCGC
>JBIKWH010000462.1:0-4673 GCA_044356435.1 Vicinamibacterales bacterium | reverse complement strand
GATACCAGAGCCCATCTGTTCCTTGCCACCAATCTGGGCCTTTTGATACATCTGACACGGTGTCCTCCAGAAGACGTCTTAAGCAGTAGTTCTGGGGCACTACTGTCCTTGTAGCAAGTTAGTGGGTTAAGTGCCAAAGGAGCAAATGATCGTATGACGTCAAAGATGTTGAGGGCCCGCCTGTCAAAGTTGCTGTCTGGTGCTGGCATCATCGTGCTGCTTGCTGGTTGTGTCAACCTCGATGTGGATTTTGCTCTCAACTCAAAAGCTGAGGCGACCGGCACCTATGAACTGACGATGGCCAAGACCGTCGCTTCGCTTCTGGGTGTCACCAAGGCTGAGGACTTGAAGAGGGCGGTTCTTGACAACTCTGAGTTCAATCTCCCGGCCGGCAACTCCGTCGATGTTCGTGACGCGGGCATGTCGTACGTGATGACGGTGACGGTCAAGGACTTGAAGCTGGAAGACACCGATCTGAAGGCTGAAGTGCTGGGGGATGGCAACATTCGATTCACCTTTAAGAACGAAGGCACTGAGCCGAGCTCGGACGGGTTTGACCTCGGTATGGATACTGGCTCGATCAAGCTTCGTATCACGTTCCCTGGCCCGATTGTCGAGACCGGGCCGCAGTTCACCAAGGAATCGGATCAGGTCGCCACGTTGGACATCGCTCTTGACGAACCTTCGGACACGTTTGTGGTGAGCGAGCCGGGGAGCGGTGGTAGTTCATCGCCAATGGTGTTGATCGTCGTCGCGGGAGTGGTGGCCTTGCTTGTGATTGCCGGGATCGTGCAGGCGAAGCGTGGAAACAAGAAGGACGCTGGTAGCCCCGGAGACCTCCCACCTCCAGTCGTCTGACGCCCGGGCCTTCAGATCGCGGGATGCGGCAGGAAACTTGAATTAAAGATTCGCCATCGATCCAACTGCATTCGGCGAGTGTGGTAAAATTAGTAAGCGGTTTCGGCACGGAGGGGATGCCCGTCGCGGTCAGGAGTCGTTTTATGGCACGTCACAACTTGTCGGGTCGGTAGTCCCGAGCTCTTTCTTCCTGGGACGACGGTCCCTGCGGCCACGCACAATGAGGTGAAGGCGTTGCATCTGCGCCGTTTGTTACAGGATGCCCCGCCTAGTGACGTCGAGGCGGTTCGTCGCCATCTGAAGGACTTTAAGCCGTCGGATGGGGAGCTGACTATGCGAATCCGTCTTGCGAGACGCAAGGCAGACGTCTTCAAGCCGCGACCACATTCACGAGAGCTGTACAGAGAGCGAATGACGACCGAGCGTGAACGTCTCCGCCACCAGCACGACTCGGTCCGTAGGGCGATGTTGGAGGTGGCTGATCGTGCGGTAGCAACCCACTGCCATCTCCGTCTCGAGTTCAAGTTGCCGGAGGGTTTGACGTGGGCCGCAGCGCTCAAGAACCGCTCCTTGTTCGCACGAAGAGTCCGCGAGCGTTACAAGCGTGCGGGACAACGCCAACCCGTGATGTTCGTCATTATTCGAGCCCTAGAGGGCGTACCGGCCAAGCTGACAGTGCTGACGAATGAGTTGGTGGACAATCTGGAGATGATGCTTGAGGCGGGTCCTCGGAGAAATCCCGACGGTGAAGTATCTCGTGGATGAGAACGACGTATTGGACGAGTGCCAGGGTTTGTGGGGATCAATGCGTCACATCACGGACCACAAGGCGCACTATCTGGCGACCCGCAACCACGACACCAAGCAACTTGAATTCAAAGTGTCATCCTTTGAGGAAGCAGAGGGCCTTCTGGAGATCATCTTTGCGCCCTGCAAGATGCGACGTCTCCGCGTCGAGCCATTCGGAAAGTTCCCCCATGCCCACTACGGAATCCCGAAGGAGCACCATGCGCTCTACCAGATTCAGTTCCCGAGACACTTCGACTGGAAGACGAGATTCTCTTATTGAGTCGCAAATGCCCCGATTGACAAAGGCCCTAATATCGAAGCGTGGCTATTAACAGAAAACTGACCATTCGGTTGCTGCTGTCAATTGCAGCGATCTGTCTCGCCTCATGTGGCGGTAGTTCATCAGGAGGCTGTGACTATTACACGGGGGAGTGCTACGAACCGGACTACGACGTTTATTACGACGAGCCAACGTATGACGACTATGACTACTACGAGGAAGATCCATACGGGGGATACGGTGACGGTTTTGACCAAGACTGTGCCGACGTTGGAGAAGAAGTGTGGGTTGGTGATTATGACCCTGACGGATTAGACGCCGATGGTGATGGGTGGGGTTGCGAGACGTGGCCCTAGATTTGTCTCGTTTGCGGGATGCTCCGTGGAGCACTGCGGGGACGGGCTCAGAAGTGATCGTTTAGTGACCTTGAGCCCTAGATATAAGGGACAGTCTTTCCTAGCTGCATGGGTCAGACTCCGATAAGACCGGGGTCCAACCATCAGTTAAGTCAGACTTGGCCCGCTCGGAATTGCCACCGACGAAGTTCAGGTAGTGCTCATCGTTCACTTTTGTTTCGTCCGGTTTCACCTCGTATGAGTCATAAGTTTGCGAACCGTCAGACCAGATCGTCTTTTGTCTCACGAGCCAGAATTGCGTTGAACCAGAAGCACTCCACCTAACTGCGCTCTCACATTCGATGTTGACTAGCGAAGCTCTCTCACCCAATGAACATGACGTTAAGACGATTACCAATACGAGGGCCTGTAATTTCAGAAAACCCTCCACGAGTTGTGATAACTTTCGAGTTGATTCAAGTATTTGCGTCGATCGTTGCTTGTACTGAGAAGGGGTATCGAGTCCGGAGTGTTAGTACTTCATTCAGGAAGTAGATTTCTTGAGATTTCGCCACGAAGAATACTGATGTAATTTGCTCTCCAGATCAGGAAGATCCGTCGACCACACAACATCAAACATTTCTGCGAGCCATCTCTGGCGGCTCGAAATCTGTTCAGAATCCCAGTCTTCTAGCGCGCAAAGGTCCCGAGTCATAATTGACGTTGAAGATTTGTACTTGTCCTTCTTTAGCTCAAAAGGAGACTGTTGGGCCTTGAGATTCAATTTGCGGTCAAGAATCGTCAGATTGCCAAGTTGAGAAACCGTTTCCTCATATTTATTTTGGTCGTCACCTTCTGGGAACAAGATCTCCACCCAGGTGGTGGTTGACGAATCTGGTGCAACGTGCTCAACATGAAGGCTCGTTGTGCTCCATGAAATGGGGTTGGCACCTACTTTGAGAGCAAGTGAACGCTCAATTCCGTGAAGTATCGCTTTGGCATTTCGATTTTCTCCTTCACGAAATCTGGCTTCGAGTGGAGGTGAAATCTGCGCTTTGTCTCGAAGTTGCTCGATCAACGACTTGGCATCATGTGTTGACGCGAATGTAGCTCCTAGTGCTTGGAACGTTGACTCGAGGTCTTGAGCTCCTTGTCCGTTCAGGTACCATCGCAGCGTTAAGACGACACAAAGGCGGGCAATTTCGGTTTTATCGTGGCTGGATATCGAAACGACAGGGTTAAAAACGTTGAGCAGAAGTACGCGATAGTTGTCGGATATGTGGCGAAGTATTTGGAGTTGGTAGATGCAATCGTCACTGAGATCGTTAGAGGGATCAAGAACTGTTATCCAGGTCCTGGCGTAAGTTTGTACCTCCTTCCATATCCTTTCGGCTTCAGTCCGACGTTCTTCCAGGGATCGGTCTACAAGTTTGTCTGCAACTAGCGTCTGTCTAATTCTCTTCTCCATCTCCTTTGGGGCATGTCTGGCTCCAACTTTTGATTTTCCTGTAGCAAGAAGGTAATAACGGAAAAACTGGTCAATTGAGTTCTGCTGCTCACCTGCATCGTCGAAGGACGTCATGATTGCTTGCCACTCTCGAACAACCTTGTTATGAACTTCCCTCACTCGAGCTTCGGTGAGTCCCTCAGTGAGGGCCTGAATCAACTGGCCACGAATGATGTCTGACGGGCCAAGTGGGAGCCCCCGATTGTTGAGAGTAAGAAATACCTCAAGAGACTCCTCTTGTTTCGAAGTGGTAATGCACAACACCTGTAGCCTTTTCACGGCTTCCAGAAGCTTCGCGAGCAATTCAAGCTGGACAGACTCGCTGTTCTGGTCCGGGCGAATAAGAGCTTGAACTCGGTCTCTCACTTCCCAATATGCCTTCCGGAGAGGCAGAGTGATGGCCTTTTGTACAGCATCTCGCTCTGGTGGTTCTTCTTGCCGCTTGGGATTCAGCATCTTGTCTCGAAACATGTCTGAAATCAATGGATTAGAGACGAATCTCGGACGTGAAAGGAGTTCGTCAAAAATCATCTGCTGCACGTCTATTTTGGGATTTCTTTCGAGCTCGTCACCCTCTCCATGAATGGTCTGGAATCCGGACCTGCTTAGTCGATGCAGTTCATCCTGTATCCGAGCAAGCGTCAAGAAAACCGTCGTAATTCGCTGCTGGCCGTCGACTACCTCGCATTTTGATTCGTCATTCTTCTCGTCCTGCAAGATCAGGCATCCAAGAAAGTGAGGTCGTCCGGACTGCATTGACCCAATCAAGTCATCAAGTAACTCCTTGACTTGGTCGACGTTCCACGAATAATTACGTTGGTAAATCGGAACTGTGATTTGTTTGTAGCGTTCGAGCAGGGTTCCGATTCCCTCCATGCGCCCGCTGGCTAAGTCCATGGAAACA
>JBIKWH010000189.1:0-4678 GCA_044356435.1 Vicinamibacterales bacterium | reverse complement strand
GCTGTGGCACGACGCGCACACCGGGTTCGCGCGGTGCTTCGCCATCAGCTCGCGCACCGTCAGCACCCGGCCATCCGCCTGCTTCTGCTCGGGCAGCGCGGGCACGTTGGCCGGCGGCGCCGGCGGCGGCGTGCCGAGGAGGTTCTCGAGAATCCACTTGCCGCGCACGACCGGTGACGTGCGGGTCGAGCGCGACGTCACGATCAGGATCAGGCCCTTGCCGAGAAGACCCCGACGGGGGCTGTCCGCGGCAAGCTGCACGCGCCGGAAGTCACTGCCGTAGACGCCGGAAATCCCGTAGTGCTTCGCCAGCCGGTCGTTCAGGAACGTGAAGTCGCCATCGAGCAGTTCAACGGCGCTCCGGTCCTCGCGGACCACGGCCGAGAAGAACATTTCGATTTCCTTCTGGAACGCCTGCCGGAGCGTCTCGTCGAAGTTCGGGAAGATCGGCTCGGACGGGAGCGAGGACTTGATGTTGCGCACCCACAGCCACTGCGACGCAAAGCTCTTCGTCAGCGACTCGGACCGCGGGTCCGCCAGCATGCGCTTCACCTGCTTCTCGATGACGCCCGGCGCACGGAGCTGACCGGACGTCGCCAGGTTCAGCAACTGGTCATCCGGTGCACTGCTCCAGATGAAGAACGCGATGCGCGACGCCAGATCGACATCGCTGATCCGGTAGACGCCACCGGGACCAGGCTTGGCCGGGTCCGCGACCACGCGGAACAGGAAGTTCGGGTTCACGAGCGCCGCACGGATGCCGCGCTCGACACCACCCTCGAAGTCGGACTCGGCGCGGCCGTCCTTGTACTGCGCCATCAACACCTCAAGGTCGTGCGGCGTCAGCGGCCGGCGATACAGGCGGCGGCCCACCTTGCCCAGGATCGTCTTCGCGCAGGCCTCTTCGGCCGCCGCGGTCGAACCGGCCGGTTTGCACGTAAAGATCGCGCGGCGGCTGGGCGTATCGCCCTTGCCCATCACCTTGAGGGGGCCGCGCACGATGATCTGATCCACTCCGGCCCCGCCGAAGAACGCGGTGCCGCCAGCGGCGCCACTCCCGCCGTAGTACGGCGTGCGGTCGCCCTCCTTCTGCAGCGTGGGGCTGGTCTTCAGGTACGCCGCCGTCACTTCGTGCGGACCCGCCTTCACCACCATCTTGTGGAAGATGTTGTTGTTGACCGGGGCGGCCATGCCGTCATAGTCCGCGCCACGCGGCTTCGGCACGAAGTCGAACAGCTTGACCTGCTCGCCATCAATCGCGAAGTCGATCTGCCCGTTGCCGCCCGTCCCGACCTCGAACTCGTACTCGCCGTCCACCGGGAAGATGTGGGCGAACTTCGTGCCGCCGCGCGTGCCGAACGGCATACCCTCGATATAGACGTCCTGGCGCTGTCCGGGCGGTGCCTTGAACTCGAGCTCCACCGGCGGCGGGTTGCCGCCGACGGCCGTGCGGGAGACCTTGGCGGCCACCGACAGGTACTGCTCGAGCAGGGTCTGCGTCAATCGCAGGGACGACGCGATGTTGTCGAACGCGGACTCGCCGCCGCCGGAGTCATCGATCGGCAGGAGCTCGGTGAAGTCCATCTCCATGCCGAGCACGTCCCGGACGATGTTGCCGTACTCGGTACGGTTCAGGCGGTGGAGCGACTCGGTGCGGCCGGGGTTCGGCTGCTTGGCCGCGGTGGCATCCAACTGGGATTCCAGCCAGCCAGCGAAGCCCTCGTACGCCACCTTCTCGGGACGCGGAGCTCCCGGCGGCGGCATCACGCCTCCGCGGATCTTCCGGACGACGCGCTCCCAGGTTTCGCCGTGCTCACCCACCTTCGTGACGTCGGCGTTGTCCAGGCGCATCTTGCCGTTCTGGATCCGGGCGTTATGGCAGCCCACGCAGTACTTGTCGAGCAGCGCCCGCTTGTCGGCGGTCGCCTCGACGCTCGACGCCGCTGCCGGCTTCGGCGCGGCCTGCTGGGCATACGCGTTGGCGGCCCCCATCAGCGCGACCAGGCTGGCCACCCCCACCCACACGTGCTTGAACTTCATGCGCGACACTCCTCCTCGCAACTACCGGCTAACAAGTAGCTGGATGTTATACCCCAATATTGGGGGTGCCTGTCGCGAGATGTATTTCCGGAGTCGCGGGGTGTACCGCGCGCGACAGGAAGCGATAACACACTGTAGACGCAATCACTTGCGGCTCACACCTCAGCCGTTCTACCAGTCCGTCGGCGTGTAGTCCTTCAGGAACTTGCCCCAGATGTGGATGCCCGAGTTCTCGCCCGCGATGATCGGGTCGACGATCCGGGCGGCGCCATCGACGATGTCCAGTGGCGGATGGAAGCGCTGCTCACGCGTTTTCCGGGCGGCGATCACCTCCGGGTCCTCGTCGGTGACCCAGCCCGTATCGACGCTGTTCATGTGGATCGCGTCGGCGTGGTAGTCGGCTGCCGCGGTGCGCGTCATCATGTTCAGCGCCGCTTTCGCCATGTTCGTGTGGGGGTGCTTCGTGGTCTTGAACCGGCGATAGAACTGCCCTTCGACCGCCGAGACGTTCACGATGTGCTTCGCGCCGGGCGTCCGCCGCATCAGGCCGCGCAGACGCCCGTTCAGGACGAACGGCGCAATCGCGTTCACCAGATGGACTTCGAGCAGCTCGACCGACGAGACCTCGTCGAGCATCAGCCGCCACGAGTTGCGGTCGCGCAGGTCGACCTGCTGCAGGTCCTGGTCGAGCTGCCCGGCCGGGAAGAGCCCCTCGCCCCGGACGGCGTCCTCCGGCAGCAGCGCCACCTGCGACAGGCTGGCGCTGTGAGCCAGACCCGTGGCGCCGAGCCCCGCCTGGACAGACGGCGCGTGTCCGGTGCCGCCCTCCGGCAGCGCTGGCTGCCTCAACCGCTCGTAGGAGCCGACCAGCCTGCGCGCGTCGGCCGAGAGTCCGCTGAGCGCGGCTTCCTCGCCAGCCAGCATGTGCCCGTAGTACTCAGGCGGGCGACGCACGGTCTGGCACGCGTTGTTGATGATGAAATCGAGCCGGTCGAGCGTGCTGTTGAGGTGGGCGCAGAGCCCCTCGACGCTCGGCGTGTGGCGCAGATCGAGTCCGTAGACCTCGACGCGATCGCGCCAGACGGCGAAGTCCGGCTCGGCCGCGAGCCGCGAGGCCGCATCCCGTGGAAAACGCGTCGTGACGATCAACCGCGCGCCACAGCGCAGCAGCTTCAGGCCGGCCTGGTAGCCAATCTTGACGCGCCCTCCGGTGAGCAGCGCGACGCGTCCCGTCAGGTCCGCCTGTTCGTCACGCTTCTGGAAGTTGAACGCGGCGCAGGGCGGGCAGAGCTGGTCGTAGAAGTGGTGCAGCGCCTCGAAGGGCTGCTTGCACACGTAGCAGAACCGCGTGTCCTCGACGCGGGGCGCGGGCTCCTCCTCCGCTCGGTGCCGATCCTCGGGCTCGAAGGACTTCGGCGCGAAGACGTTCGGCGTGCTGAACACCGGCTTGCGGCGCAGGGCGCGGATGCCCGTCTCGTGCAGACGTTCGTCGTCGGACTTCGCGCGCGCCGCGCGCCGTTCCCGAGCCGCGGCCTTCGAGAGCTTCCGGCGCTCGATGCGGTCCGGGCTGTAGACGCGGGCCAGTGCCTGCAGGAAGCGCTCGCGCTCCTCGGGACTGATCGCCTCGAGCAGACTCCGATCGACGGCCAGTTCTTCGAGCAGCTCGAGTGTCAGACGAACGCGCTCGACCGCGGGGATGGTGGACGAACCCATCCGTCCATTGTCTCACCGCGGCCGCCGCACCGCGGCGAGCGACTGTCTAGAAGCGGACGCCGAACGCCATCCGGAACGCGCGGGCGCCGTTCTGCCCTGGGTAGGGTTGCGGATAGTGGGTGTCCGCCGTCGCCTGGCCGAAGCGGGGGCCGCGCACGTAGCCGGTACGGATCCCGTTGGCGTCCAGCGCGCTCGTGGCATCCGCGGTGACGGTGCGGTCCCACGCGATGACCTTCTGGTTGTTCAGCAGGTTGTAGACCTCGACCTTGATCCACGGACGCGCCGAGCGCCATACGGGCACCGTCCACGTCGTGGCCAGGTCCAGCACGCCGTATCCCTTGAAGGTCTCCGCGCCGCGCGCGCCGAAGAACACGATCTCGCGGACGCCCGGATTGATGTCGTTGGCGGGATAGCCCGGATTGCGGGCGCGCTGCGCCGCCGGCAGGGCGATGTTCGCCGTCAGGCTGTAGGCCGTCCCGGAGTTCACGCGCCAGAGCGGCGCGACCTCGAGGTTGCCCACGCGTCCCATGCCGGCGGTCCAGACGCCCCAGATGCGCAGCTTGTGGCGCTGGAACTGATCGAGCCGGCCGTAGGGCATGAGCCGGTCGAGCGCCGGTCCGAAGATCTCCGGGAAGTCCCCGAACGGCGACGGCGCCCCGGGCACGCCCGCGGCCTCACCCGCGAAGCTCCCGTGATTGCGGATCTGCGCCGTGTAGTGCCCGGCGATGGTCACGCGACTGCCGATGCGGCCCTGCCCCTGCAGGATGACGGCGCGGTACTCACGTGACGGCTCGTCCGTGTTGTCGATGACGCGATTGGTCACCGTGCCGACGAGCGGGATGTTCGTCGTGCCGTTGGCGAGACTCGCGAAGTCGTCGATGAAGTTCGAGGTCGAGCGCTGCACCCAGGTTGCGCGCATGCGGAT
>JBIKWH010000188.1:0-4681 GCA_044356435.1 Vicinamibacterales bacterium | reverse complement strand
CGCCCAGACAGCGGGCGCGCCGCCGGCGCTGGTCCACAACCTCCGCCATAACAAGGTGCTGCACGACAGAGTCGTCGTGCTGACGATTCTGACGACGCAGGTGCCGCACGTGCCGCCGGCCGAACAGGTCGAGATCCGGGACCTCGGTGCCGGGGTGTCGAACGTGCTGGTGAGCTACGGGTTCATGCAGAACCCGGACGTGCCGGAAGCGCTCGTGCTGGCGAAAGCCAAGGGCCTCACGGTCGACGAAGAGGACATCACGTTCTTCCTGGGCCGGGAAACCATCCTGGTCAGCGACCACCCCGGGATGGCGCAGTGGCGTGAAAGCCTGTTCGTCCTGATGTCGAAGAACGCCGTCCGGGCGACCGCGTTCTTCCGGCTGCCGCCGGAACGCGTCGTCGAACTCGGCGTCCAGGTCGAGATCTAGCGCCCCTTCCAGCCTCAAGTCGTCGCGGGACGTCCCGTCAGCCAGAAACGTCAGGATTCTGTAAGGCTTTCCTCGGGAAAGATGTACGGGCAAACCCGTAACGGGCCGGGGTCTCTAGGCTAGACTGTGTTGGTTTCCATCCCCCCAAAGGAGTATTCGCAGGATGACTACGAAAGGACGCGTTTCCGCCGTCGCAGGACTCGGCTTGGCCGTGATCCTCGCCGCGTCGCTTGGTGGCAGCGTCAGCGCCCGCCAGGGTGGCGCGACAACCATCGCCGTTGACGCCGACGATATCGGTGGCGTCGTGACCGGCCCGAAGGGTCCCGAAGCCGGGGTGTGGGTGATCGCCCAGACCACGGATCTGCCGACCAAATTCATCAAGATCGTGGTCACCGACGACCGCGGCCGCTACCTGCTGCCGGACCTCCCGAAGGCCGGCTACGACGTGTGGGTGCGCGGCTACGGCCTGGTCGACTCGCAGAAGGTGCGCGCCGTTCCCGGCAAGCGGCTCAACCTCAGCGCCGTCATCGCGCCCAACGCGAAGGCCGCCGCTGAGTACTACCCGGCCAACTACTGGTACGCGCTGCTCCAGCCGCCGCCGGTGACCGACTTCCCGGGCAAGGGCACGCGCGGCGAGGGCGCCAACGGCATTCCTGAGGCCCTGAAGAGTCAGGGCGCCTGGCTCGGCAACATCAAGCAGACCAACGCCTGCACGCAGTGCCATCAGATGGGCAACAAGGCCACGCGCGAACTCGGGCCGCACCTCGCCGAGTACAAGACCTCGGTCGAGGCCTGGGACTACCGCGTGCAGATCGGCATCAGCGGTGCGTTCATGAACAGCACCATGGCGCCGCTCGGCCGCGACCGCGCGCTGAAGGTCTTCGCCGACTGGAGCGACCGCATCGCCAAGGGCGAGATTCCGCCCGTGGCGCCGCCGCGTCCCTCCGGCGTGGAGCGCAACATCGTCGTCAGCCAGTGGGAGTGGAACACCAACGCGTTCTTCACGCACGACCTGGTCTCGACCAGCCGCGTCAAGCCGACGCTGAATGCCAACGGCCCTGTCTACGGCGTCACGGAGCTCTCGGGCGACTTCATCACCGTGCTGGATCCGGTGAAGAACACGGACCGCAAGGTGCACATTCCGCCGCACGCGCCCAACCTCAACAACGCCTGGGTGAACGAAGTCCCGAATCCCTCCCCGTACTGGGGCGATGAACTGATCTGGCAGGGCAAGGTCTCTCCGCACAACCCGTGGTTCGACGGCAAGGGCCGGCTGTGGGTCACTGCCCGTGGCGGCTGCCGGATGTACGAGCCGAAGACCGACAAGGTCACGCTCGTGCCCGAGTGCCAGATCGGCCATCACCTCCAGATCGACGAGAACGAGGTCATCTGGGGCGACGGCGGCGGCGCGAACAGCTTCGACATCAAGAAGTGGGAAGCGGGCGATGCCAAGGGCGCGATGAAGCGCTGGCCGGTGGTGCTCGACATCAACGGCAACGGCAAGCTCGACGAGGGCTACGTGGACGCCCGCGGCGCGCTCGACCCGACCAAGGACAAGGCCTTCAACTTCGGCCAGGCCTACAGCACCGTGCCGAACCTGGTGGACGGCTCCGTGTGGACGTCCTTCTCGGTGATCCCGGGCGGGATGGCGCGCCTCGACCCGAAGACGGGCCTGTACGAGTACTACGAAGTGCCCTACATGGACAGCCGCGTGAAGATCGAGGGCTTCCTGCCGCACGGCGTCGACGTGGATCGGTCGACGGGCGTGATCTGGATGGCGCTCAACAGCGGTCACTACGCCGAGTTCGACCGGCGCAAGTGCAAGGCGAAGCTGAACGGCCCGGAGGCCACCGGTCGTCACTGCCCCGAAGGCTGGACGCTGCACCAGCTGCCGGGTCCGCAGTTCAAGGGCGTGGAGACCTCCGGCTCGGCCGACTCCTACTACCTGAACTGGGTGGACTGGTTCAACGCGTCGGGCTTCGGCAATAACACGCCGATGGCCAACGGCAGCTCGTCCGACGCGCTCTACGCGCGCGTGAACGGCAAGTTCGTCACGATGCGCGTGCCGTATCCGATGGGCTTCCACTCGCGCGGCATGGACGGCCGTATCGACGACCCGAACGGCGGCTGGAAGGGCCGGGGCATCTGGACGACCCACGCGGGTCAGTCTGGCTGGCACCAGGAGGGCGGCAAGAGCGAGCGCCCGAAGGTGATCAAGTTCCAGGTCCGCAACACGCCGCTGGATAAGTAGACCCTGCCGGGTCCGCGTCCGGCGGCACATCCGCCGGGCGTCAGTTCGCAGGGGGCGGGTCCTTCGGGACCCGCCCCTTTTCTTTTTCAGGGGCGCCTTCCCGAGGCCGCTTGCGACGTTCTGTGACGGCATCCCGCGGGCGGCTGTGCTATTCCTATTGAGCTTTCCAGCCGCCCGTCGCGCCGGACGGCCCACTCGTAGAAGGAGCTCAGCATGGCCAGGTACGCCCGTCTCGCCCGTTTCGCAGCAGGCATCTCATCCGCGGTCCTGCTGGCTGCGGTGACCGTTCTCAATGCCCGGCAGGGCGCCACGGCAACTGTCGCCATCGATGGCGACGACATCGGCGGCGTGGTGACCGGACCGAAGGGCCCCGAGGCCGGCGTCTGGGTGATCGCGCAGACCGGCGATCTGCCGACCAAGTTCATCCGGATCGTGGTCACCGACGAACGCGGACGGTATGTGCTGCCCGACCTGCCGAAGGCCGGTTACGACGTGTGGGTGCGCGGCTACGGGCTCGTGGATTCACCGAAGGTAAAGGCCCAGCCCGGCAAGGCCCTGAACCTGACGGCCGTGGTCGCGCCGAATGCGAAGGCCGCCGCCGACTACTACCCCGCCAACTACTGGTACTCCCTGCTGCAGCCGCCGCCGAAGACGGACTTCCCTGGCACGGGCCGGAATGGCAACGGCATTCCGGAGCAGAACCAGACGCAGGGGTCCTGGCTCGGCAACATCAAGATGACCAACGCGTGCACGCAGTGCCACCAGATGGGCACCAAGATCACGCGCGAGCTGACGGCAAGCCAGAAGGCCACGTTCAAGACATCGCTCGAGGCCTGGGAGCACCGCGTGCTCATCGGCATCAGCGGCACCTTCATGAACAGCACCCTGGCGCCGCTCGGGCGGCAGCGGGCGCTGAAGGTGTTCGCCGACTGGACCGACCGCATCGCCAAGGGGGAGCTGCCACCGGTGCCGCCACGGCCGTCCGGCGTCGAGCGCGACCTCGTCGTCACGCAGTGGGAATGGGCGAACGCGAAGCGCTTCGTGCACGACGAGATCACGACCGACCGCCGCAACCCGACGGTGAACGCCTACGGGCCGGTGGTGGGTGTCGAGGAGCTGAGCGGCGACTTCGTCGCCGTACTCGATCCGGTCAAGCACTCCGACAAGGAAATCCCGGTCCCGGCCAACGACCCGACCGCGAAGGCCACCTGGTCCGACTCGATTCCGAACACGTCGGAGTTCTGGGGCGACGAGCTGATCTGGGCGGCGAAGGTCGCGCCGCACAACCCGA
Source organism: Vicinamibacterales bacterium (assembly GCA_044356435.1). Lineage (GTDB taxonomy): Bacteria > Acidobacteriota > Vicinamibacteria > Vicinamibacterales > UBA2999 > CANKJK01. The sequence continues at coordinate 712 of JBIKWH010000188.1, read as the reverse complement.
TGTTCGACAAGAAGGGCCGGGTCTGGATCACGGCACGCGGCGGCTGCCGGGTCTACGAGCCGAAGACGGACAAGGTCACGCAGATCAAGGGCTGCCCGGTCGGGCACCATCTGCAGTTCGCCGACGACGACGTGCTCTGGGGCGACGGCGGCGGCGGCGCGTGGTTCGACACGAAGGTCTGGGACGCCACCGGGGACGAAAAGAAGGCGGCCGGCGTGATCGTGCGCGTGCGCGATGCGAATGGCAACGGCAAGCTCGACGCGGGCTGGGTCGACGCCAAGGCGAAGGTCGACCCCGCGAAAGACCACGCGCTCGACCCCGGTCAGGCGTACTCGGTGATCCCCAACCCGATCGACGGCTCCGTCTGGATCTCGTACTCGAACATTCCCGGCGGGCTGATGCGCTACGACCCGAAGACGAAGCTCTCCGAGTGGTATGAGCCGCCGTACATGAACAAGAACGCGAAGGTGCAGGGCTATCTGCCGCACGGGGTGGACGTCGACCGCCAGACCGGCATCATCTGGACCGGGCTCAACAGCGGCCACTACGCCGAGTTCGACCGCCGCAAGTGCAAGGCCCCGCTCAGTGGTCCGGCCGCGACCGGCCAGCACTGTCCGGAGGGCTGGACGCTGCACAAGGCGCCCGGGCCGAACTTCAAGACCGTCGAGGATTCCGGCACCTCCGACTCCTACTATCTGAACTGGGTCGACTG
>JBIKWH010000187.1:0-4685 GCA_044356435.1 Vicinamibacterales bacterium | reverse complement strand
CTGCAGCGCGCCATGGCACTCATGGCGCAACACCTCGCCGAGCAGAACAATCAGATCCTCAGGCACATCGCCACGCGCCAGGACAAAGGCCAGCAGACCTCTCCCGCCATCGAGACCGCGAGCCGGCGTGTCGCCCAGATTCTGCACACGCTCTCGGAGGTCAGCTTCGTGACCCCGCGCGGGACGGACGGTGACGACGTCGACCTGCTCGTGGAGTTGGAACGGCGGCTGCAGGAGCGAGACTCCCCGCACGAGAGCGCTTCTGACCCTGCGATCAGTCCAAGTCGAAGCGGGAGCTAGGAGATGCCAATCACACCCGAGAGTTTCGAAGATGTTGCCACGGCGATCCAGCTGGCGCTCGCGCCCGTCTTCCTCCTCACCGGTGTCGCGGGCCTGCTCAATGTGATGACCGGACGCCTCTCCCGGATCATCGACCGCGGCCGCGCGCTCAGTGAGGGGCCGTTCCCCACGGTGCCACCGTCGCCTGACGCGACTGCGCTGGAACTCCGGAGTCTGGAGCGGCGCCGGCACTTCACCAGCGTGGCCATCACCTCGTGCACGATCGCGGCGCTGCTGCTCTGCATGGCCATTGCGACGCTGTTCTTTGACGCCATGCTCAACGCGCCGCTCGGCCTGCTGACCGGCGCGCTCTTCACGGTGTCCACGCTGGCGCTCGTCGTCGGCCTCGCGTACTTCCTTCGGGAAGTACACCTGGCCACACAGATCCGACTGCGGGTCCCGGACGGGACGTAGCTAGTCTGGTGGCTGGATCGCGTCCAGGCGGTTCGTGGCCACGAGGATGTCGCGCTTCAGGCGCGCCACCATGTCGCCGATCAGGTCCTTCCCGGCGTCGGCGGCCTCGTCGACCAGCGCCTTCAGGCTCCAGAGCGGCGAGTCCTTCAGCTCGGTAAGATCACCCGCCAGGACCGCCAGCTGCTCGTCGAGCTGCGCAATCCGCCGCTCGAGGCGTGCCCGCAACGCCTCGGCGTCCCCACCCTCGACGGCGTCCGGATGGTTCGCCCACGCCTGCAGAATCCAGCGCAGACGCTCTTCGTCGCCCTCCGCGTAGGCGCGGTTGGCCTCAACCATCAGCGCATGCCGGCGAACGCGTGCCTCGTCGTCGGCACCGAGGTCCGGATGGATGATCCTGGCCACGTCCCGAAACAGCTTCCGCACGGCATCGGACGTGAGCTTGGGCAGCGCCGACGCCTGATCGGGCGGAACGGCGGCACCCGGCCCACGCCCTTCCCGACTCGCCATGCGCTCCGCGATGCCCAGCTCGGCTTCCGCGATCCGGAACTCGAGGTCGTCCAGCTGCTCGTAGAGAACCCCGACACGCTGGCGATAACTGAGCGTGAACGCGGCGAGGTCGGCCTTGATGCGGCCGAGTTCCGCGTCGCGCTCAACGAGCAGTGCCTCGAGCTCCGTCATGCGCGCCCGCAGGCGCTCCAGATCCTCACTGTCGCTCCGCCCGGAGCGAACCAACGTCCCCACATCCCGATGATATCGTTGCCCCGATGACCGCCTCCACCATCGCCCTGCGACGGACGTCTCCCTCGCGCACAATGTGAACTCGACGGCCGAGGTGGATGCCGTCATGCAGCAGGCCGCAGGCGCCGGCGCGGTGATCGTGAAAGCCCCTGGCCTCACTCGGCTGATTCCGTGGGCAAGAGGGAGTACCTGCGGTAGGCTGACGTCTGGTCGTGTGCCACCAGAGTGCGCGGCCCTTTTCTCACGGAGTGGCCATCGGCATGAAAGCCGCGATCCCGACAAACGAAGCGAAGCGCCTGCATTCGCTGCACCTGCTGAAGGTGCTCGACACCCAGGCCGAGGAGGCGTTCGACCAGCTCACCCGCCTGGCGGCGACGATCTGCGGCACGCGGACGAGCCTCGTCAGTCTCGTTGACGCGGATCGGCAGTGGTTCAAGTCGAAGGTGGGCTTGGACGCGACGGAGACGCCCCGCGAGTTCGCGTTCTGCGCACACGCGATTCTCAAGGAGGAGGTACTCGTGGTGAACGACGCCACGAAGGACCCCCGGTTTTGCGACAACCCCCTGGTCACGGCCGACCCATCGATCCGCTTCTACGCCGGTGCACCGCTGGTAGTGGACGACGGCCAGGCGGTCGGGACGCTGTGCGTGATCGACGACACACCCCGGCAGTTGACCGCGGCCCAACTCGAGGCCCTGGCGGTACTCGGGCACGCGGTCGAGGCGCAACTGCAGCTCCGCAGGGCTGTGCACGATCTCGAGCTGCTGCAGCAGCTGATCCCGTTGTGTGCCTGGTGCCGGAGTGTCAGGGGACATGATGGCTCCTGGCAGTCGCTGCACGACTACGTCGCACAGACAGGCCAGCTCACGCACGGCATCTGCCCGGCGTGCGAGAAGTCGCTAAGCTGATGTCGACCGATACCTGCAAAGAAGCCGGCCGGGTCGCCCCGGTCATCAATCAGAACAAGTGCGAAGCCAAGGCCGACTGCGTGCGTGTCTGTCCGTACAACGTCTTCGAGATCCGGACACTCACGCCGGAGGAACGCGGCGGACTCTCGTGGGCCGGCAAGATCAAGACGTGGGCGCACGGCAACAAGCAGGCCTTCGTCACGGCGCCAGACGCCTGCCACGCGTGCGGGCTCTGCGTCACGGCGTGTCCTGAGCGCGCCATCACGCTGGCACCCGTGAAGGGTTAAGTCCCTTGCCGGCTTTTGCCGTCCTGCTCCGCGGCGTGAATGTAGGCGGCGGCAACCGGGTGCCCATGGCCGAGTTCCGGGAGCTGCTTGAAGGTCTCGGCTACACGAACGTTGCCACGCTGCTCAACAGCGGCAACGCCGTGTTCACGGCCAGAGCCGGCACGGCCATCTCGCATGCGCGGCGCATCGCGACCGCCCTCACCGGGCAACTGGGCGTCCAGGTGCCGGTGATCGTCAAGACGGCACGGGACATGGCGGCGATCGTCGACGGCAATCCCGTCGCGGTGGCCGAGGACGCCCATTCGCGGTTTCTGGTGGTCTTCACGCAGGACACCGCGGACCTGGCCGATCTGGGTTTCGTCCAGCCCCTGGTGCGCTCTCCGGAGGTGTTCGCGATCGGTCCGGATGCGGCGTATCTGTCGTGCCCGAAGGGGATCGCGGAGAGCAAGGCCGCGCTGGCGCTGCTCGGCAAGGCGGGACGGGTCGCCACGACCCGGAACCTGGCGACGACGCTGAAGGTGCTCGCGCTCGTTCAGCGACGGCCGAAGGGGACCATGCCCGTGTAGACCGACGACGCGTGCACCTGAAACCTGAACTCGCGCACGTAGCGGGGAAACACTTCGATGAGCTTCGTGTACGAGGCGTCCACCGTCGTGGTCGGCCCTTCCCGCGTGACGGTCACTTCTTCGTAGTCGAGCACCACATCCAGCCGCTCGGCCTTGTCGATGACCTGCTGCTGCAGCGTTTCCGGGGGCGTCACGCCGCCGAAGGTGATGATGCCCTCGACCGTGTCCTGGAGCTGGTAATTGTTCCAGTAGGCCGAGCCCACCCGGGCGGTGGCGTTCAGCGTGGCGATCACGGCGAAGAAAGTGATGATGGTTCGCATGGGCGTCGCGTCAGTGGATCTGATGCAAAAGCCGTGACCAGCGCGTTTTCGTGAAGAAGTGCGTCACCGTATCGAAGAATCCGCCGACCTGGTCGCCGAGACCACTGGTCTGGTAATCGGCGGTTTCAGCTTCGTAAGACCAGTAGATGAACGCGGCCCGGCCTTTCATATAGCCCCGGGGCAGGAAGCCCCAGTACCGGCTGTCCTGGGAGTTGTCCCGATTGTCGCCCATCATGAAGTAGTGGCCGGCGGGCACCGTGACCGGGCCGTACTTCCGGCGCACGTCGCCGTCGCTGCCGTCCTCGGACGGCGCACCGGGCTGACCGGGCTCGAGGAACTGCACGTAGGGCTCGCTGAGCGCGGTGCCGTTGATGTGAATGGTCCGGCCCTTCAGCTCGAGCGTCTCGCCGGGCAGACCGATCACCCGCTTGATGAAATCGCGCTCGGGCTCCTCGGGATACTTGAAGACGACCACGTCGCCCCGCTGCACCTCACGGATGGGCAGGAGCGCCCGCTCGAGGGACGACGCCGTCGGCCCGAACAGGAACTTGTTCACGAGCAGGTGGTCGCCGATGAGCAGGTTGCGCTCCATCGAGCCGGTGGGAATCTTGAACGCCTGGAACGCGAACGTCCGGACGAAGAGCGCCAGGATGACGGCGATGACGATGCTCTCGAAATACTCCCGCGCGGTCGACTTCCGGTAGGGCACGGGTTCGACGGCCGCGGCCTGTCTGGCGCTCATTCGGTCCCCATCTTCAGGACGGCCAGGAAGGCCTCCTGTGGAATCTCGACGCTGCCCACGCGCTTCATCCGGCGCTTGCCCTCCTTCTGCTTCTCGAGGAGCTTGCGCTTGCGGCTGATGTCGCCGCCGTAGCACTTGGCGAGCACGTTCTTGCGCAGGGCCTTCACGGACTCGCGGGCAATGATACGGGTACCGATGGCCGCCTGGATGGCGATTTCAAACATCTGCCTGGGGATCAGTTCGCGCATCTTCGCGACGAGCGCCTTGCCGCGTTCGTAGGCCGCGTCGCGGTGGACGATCATCGAGAGCGCGTCCACCGGGTCGCCGTTCACGAGCACGTCCAGCTTCACGAGCGGCGATTCCCAGAAGCC
>JBIKWH010000186.1:0-4708 GCA_044356435.1 Vicinamibacterales bacterium | reverse complement strand
ACGTCTCTTCCACGGAACCCGGCAGGATCGTGCCGTCCGCGCCGATGACCCGCGTGAGACCGCGGACGCGGTAGGCGAGAATCTCGACGTCGGCGCCGAACATCGCGCGCAGGTTGCGGACGTGCCGTTGCCCGGCACTGCCCAGGCCGGCCACCAGAATTCGCATGAGTTGAGGGTACGAGCGTTGTCAGTCTAGCGCGTCGGCCGGCTCCCGTTTGCCGCGCGAACGCCAGAGTCCGTGGAGCACGCCTGGCCAGCTCTGCAGAGGCTGACCCCGGACACCCTCCAGCGCGAGGCGTGCCCGGCGCCGCCAGCGCGGCACGAGCGGATAGACCACCCGGTCCACGGCCATCTGTGCGCGGGCGAGGGCGAGCGTGGCCGCCCAGCGGGCCTGGTCGGCGGTGGTGTCGTGGTCGTCCCCGGCACGCGCCGTCGTCTGCCGGACCGGGAGATCCTGGTCCGCCAGACCCCAGCCGTCGCCCGAGGGCCGGAACCCCAGCGGGGCGAAGGTGCGCGTGGTGTTCACCTCGCGATGCGTGGACGAGGACCGCGAGCCGCGGGGGTGATAGTGGTCGAGATGAAAGAAGTCCCACGCCACGAGCGGGCCCAGGTCGACGAGCGGGTGCCGCGTCATGAGCCGGCGGACCATGTCGGGGTCCATCTCGTTCATGAAGATCATGCGCTCGTCGTAGCCGCCGCACGCGTCCCACAGCTCGCGGTGGGCCAGCCAGACACCCACGTCGGACGTGTAGAACACCCGTGCTGTCTCGATGGGCAGGCGCGTGCCGTGTTCGCGAAGGAAGCGCGTCAGCGGTCCGAGTGGCGGCCGCCGCACGGCCAGGCGGTAGGGGATGCTGCGGCGATTGGCAAAGAGCAGGGTCTCGGCCAGCGGCCTGCTGAACGGCGGCGGCAGCGCCGTGGCACCGCGCGCCCAGCCGAGGAACGTGCCGATGAAGCCCGCGCCGGTCAGGGTGTCCTGGTCGATGCGGCCGATGAACGCGCCCTGTGCCCGTCGCGCCGCCGTGTTGAGTGCCAGCACCTCCGGGAAGGGGCTGCTGCCCTGGCGGGCGCGTGCCACGTCCGGCGGGACGCACACGAAGCGCGTGAGTCGCGCCGCCGCTGGTCCGAGCCGCACGACCTCCGCCAGCGGTACGTCGCTGCCCCAGTCGGTCACCACGAGTTCCACGTCGTGCTCCGCCCCCAGCGCGGCCACGGCCGCTGCCGTGTAGTTGAGCGTCGTCTCCAGCCGGAAGCGGGAGTCGCCCATGTAGGCGTCGTTGCGGGAACAGAGAATGAGCGAGAGCGCCGGCCTCATGCGATGTCCGGCCCCACGAAATCTTCGTCGGCTGACGCCAGCCACGCGGCGAGGGCCCGCACGTCCGGAGCGGCAGCCCAGGCGGCCGCATCCGCGATGGTCACCCGGGGCTGACCGTCGGGCGTCACGCGCAGACTCTCCATGCGCCACGGGCGCCGCACGAACGCGCCGTAGGCAAAGCGGTCGGCGAGCTCGCGGGTGGCGTCGTCGAGTGGCGGCTGCGATTCCAGATGGCGCAGGCGGTCGAGATACTCGTCCGCACTCGTCGAGTCCACCGTGAAGCCATGGTGGGTGTACCGGGCCTGGCCGGCCGTGATCACCGGGATGCCGAGCCTGGCAGCCTCGATGCCCACCGTGCCCCGCACAGTCAGGCAGTAGTCCACGGCCCGCAACAGCGTGTCCGTCGTCAGCGCCGCTTCCGGAGGGACGAGTCGCACGTGAGCGGGCAGCGGGCCCAGCCTGCTGTCGATCACGCGGGTCTCTTCCGTGTCCGTATAGCCCTCGTCGGCGCGGCGCCAGACGTGCGACGGGTGCAGCTTCACCACCCAGTTCACGGCGTCGTTCTCGTACGCCGTCCGCATCGTCCGGAGGAACCACTCCTGGTAGCTGGAAAAGAGCGGCGTGCCCCACATCACGGGCGCATCCCACAGCACGTGTGGAAACACGGCGGCGGTCTTCTTCGCCGGGTCCAACCCGAGCCGCGCGGCCGCGTCGTCCGGTGTCGCGGCCGAGGCCAGCGCCGGTGCCGCCGGTAGCGCGCGGTGGTTGAACCAGTCTCCACGCCGATAGCAGCCCTCGATCTCGTCCGCCACCCGCGCGCGGTGTGCGGGCGTCCACGGCTGCTGTCGCAGGTCGCGCCAGGTCGAGGCCGAGAGGGTCGTCAGGTGGTCGTCACGATTGCCGGCGCGATAGCGCTTGAACATCAGCGCGTCACGGCGATGCGCGTCGGCGTAGCAGACCACGTCGACCCCGCGCGCCAGGGCCAGCTCGAACAGCTCGCCCTTCGGGGTGTATTCCGGCTCGGTGATCAGGAGGTCCGGCGTGGTGGCGTCGAGGATCGCCGCCGCCTGATCGATCGCGGCGAGGCTCGCCGCGAGCCGGCGTCGCAGGGTGGCGCGGTGCGCGGGCGTCAGGAGATCGATCGCACCGAGGCGCAGGTCGCGCAGCGTCGTGCACGCGCTGATACGGCCTGCGCGAACGCCGTTGACCTCGAGGCGCATGACGTCGTCGATCGACGCGCAGGTGCGGAGGAGCGCCTCCGCGCGGCCGGCGTAGAACGCGCCAGGCAGAAACTCGCTCCACAGGCGCACCGGCATCGCTCCGCCGAGTGCGTAGAACGGGCGCAGTGACCGCTGCTCGTCTTCGACGAGCACGGTCATCTCGTAGCCGGCCACCTGCACGGCCTTGAGCGTGACGAGCTCGGCCTCCACGCTCGGTGTGCGTGTGCTGACGACGAGCGCCCGACGTGTCCTGGCGGGTCCCTGCGGATCGCGCCACGCCGGTGCCGTGGCGGCCGCGAAAGTAGCAAACCGCCTGGCGTCGTCGGCGGCGCGCGCGCGGATCGCCGGGTCTCGCGCGAGCGCGATGCATGTGCGGAGCCGCCGGGCGGATCCGAGGAGCCCCGTCGTCGCGATCGCGCGGGAGGCGAGGCCACGCAGCGAGGCAAGGCGATCCCCGGCGACATCGTTGTGCGCGGACCGCGGTAACCAGGGCACCGCGGGAAATTGTACGATGCGGTGCATGCATCCGACCGTCGTCCGGCCCGGTGACCACGCCGTCTGGCGCGCCGACGCCATGGGCAAGGCCACGCTCTTTGAATCCGCGCGTCTGCTCGTCGGGTTGAACGCCTTCGAGCCTGGACAGTCGCACGCGCTGCACGCGCACGCCGGAATGGACAAGATGTATTACGTGCTGGAGGGTGAGGGACGCTTTCTGCTGGACGGGCAGGATCTGCCGATGCGCGCCGGTGACATGCTCGTGGCGCCCGAGGGCGTGCCGCATGGTGTCGTCAACAGCGGCGCCGGACGGCTCCTGGTGATGGCCGTGCTGGCACCGGGTCCGAACGCAGGGAAGCGGTCCTGATGCCTCGGCTGACGCGCATCAGCACCCTCGCGCTTTCGGTCTGCCTCCTGGCTGGTTCGTCGCTCGCATCGGCCCAGGCGCCGGCGCCGGTGGAGCCTTCTCCCCAGTCGTCGGCTGACAAGCCGCCCGTCACGCTCGATATCCGGTCGTTCGTCTACGCCGACAACACGGAGTTTCTCGACAACGCGTACCGCGACGGCGAGACGCTCATCGGCGAACAGGTCCGCGTCGAGCTGGTGTTCCCCCTGTCGGCGTCGGCGCGCTTCCTCGGCGGCTTTCACTCGAACAGCATCGCCGGCGATGCGAAAGCCTTTGAGAAATTCCGACCCGTCGTGGCGATCGAGCTCGACTCGGCGTTCGGTACCTTCACGCTCGGCACCATCCGCAGCGGGCAGATGGGCCGCGACGTCGGTGAAGGCCTCTGGCCCGAGGAGTCCGGCCCGCACGGGCTGGTGCCGGCGCTCCAGGTGGACACGCTCAGCATGACCCGCTCCTACGAGGCCGGGCTCCAGGTGAAGAAGGCTCGTGGCGCGCTGCAGCACGACGGCTGGCTCGCCTGGCAGAAGCTCAATACGCCGGAACAGCGCGAGCGGATCGATGCCGGCCTGAACGCGCGGGTGCAGGCGTTCACGCGCGGCCCGGCAACGGTGCGTGGGCTGGCCCAGCTTCACGTCGTGCACGAGGGTGGGCAGCTGTATGACGTCGGCACCGTCGGTGACTCCGTCGCCGCGGGCCTGGGCGCCGGCCTGGATCTGACCGTGCCCGGAGGCACGCTGCGCGTTGAAGGCCTCCGCCTGCTCTCGAAGCACGACCCCGACCGCGCCACGCCCGGCAGTCGCGTCGATGGTTCCGGTACCTTTGCGAAGATCGCGTATGACTTCGGGCAGTGGCACGGCGCGTTTCTGGCGTTCACGGGCGACAACTTCGTGAAGTGGGAAGGTGACCCGAACTACGGCGCGCGCACGCTCGCCGGCACGTTCGTCTCTGAGCGGTCCTACAAGGAGATGTCGGTCTCGCGGAAGGTGGCGCTCGGTTCCGCCGCGAACCTGATCGCGAACCTGCGCTTCTACAAGGTGGATGGGGACTGGGACTACGCCTACCGCATCGTGGCGGCGATCAAGCTGAGCCAGCCCCTTCGGCGCCGCACCCCACGTCCCTGACGCCGAGGCCGCCCGCTATACTCGGCGGGTGCCGGATGCACGCAGCCACACGCGGCGGACGGGCCTCCGGTCCGCCATCCTTGGTGCCCTGAGCGTGCTGGGCGCCGTCGCGCTTCTCGGCGCGGCCGGCGCACCTGCAGCGGCCGCCCGC
>JBIKWH010000433.1:0-2658 GCA_044356435.1 Vicinamibacterales bacterium | reverse complement strand
TCGCGCAGGCGGAGTCCGCCAGTGCTGCTCGTGTCCTTCCCTTCGACGCCGTCCTTGACCGCGGTCTTGAACGCGACCAGTTCGTAGAAGTCGGAATTGGCGGGCCCGGCCCAGTCGAACATGACTCGCCGACGGTCCCCCGGCTGCAGCACCTCGCCGCCGCGCGGGAGCGCATAGAACCAGGATTCGAGCCAGATCGCGTGCTTCGCCGTGTTGGCCACCGACACGCAGCCGCAGCGCGGCTGCAGCGACGCCACCCGCAGGCGCTCGCCGTCGGAGGTGTACTCCCGGCCGAACCGGATGCGCTCGACGTTGCCGATCTGCTGGCACGCCGACGACGTGAGCATCACGATGCAGAGCGCCGCGATCCCGCGAACCGCCGCGCCGCGTGAGGGAGAGGCGCCCGATGTCATCGCGTCCCTCCGCGTTCCGTTGAGACGATCTGCCCCATCTCCATCTTCAGCACCCGATCGCACGCATAGAAGTACCGGTCGTCGTGGGTGGCGGCAATGACCGTCTTCCCGCGGGATTTCAGCTCCGGAAGCAGCGTGTCGTAGAAGAACTTGCGGAATTCGGGATCCTGATCCGCCGCCCATTCATCGAACACGTAGATCGGCTTGTCCTCGAGCAGGCTGACGATGAGCGCCAACCGCTTCTTCTGCCCGGTGGACAGCTCCTGATTCTCGAAGTGGCCGTCGTGCCAGGACGTCTTGTGTTCGAGCTGCATCAGCCGCAATAAATCGTATACCTGACGGTCCTCGATATTGGCGAGGCCGTAGAGCCGGACGAAGAGGTGGTAGTCGGTGAAAATCCCGGAAAACATCTCGCGGTAGCGGCGGTGCCCGACCGACGTGATGTCGAGGCCGTCCACCGCGATCGTGCCGGCGTCCGGGTAGTAGAGGCCAGTCAACAGTTTGAACACGGTCGACTTGCCGCTGCCGTTGCCGCCGACCAGGAAGAGGATTTCGCCGCGCGTCACTGTCAGGCTGAGCGGACCGACGGTGAAGAGCGGCTTGCCCTCCCGGTCACGATAGCTGAATCCCAGCCGATCGACGCGAATCTCTTCAAAGGGCGGCGGCACGACGACGTCGCCGTTGTCGCGATCGCGGGCCTGCTCCTGGGCGCGATCCAGCTCCGCGTCCAGCCGCGCCATCTTGTTGATCGCGTGCGTCGCGTTCTGGAAGACGGGCAGTGCGCCGACCACCATCGTCAGCGGGCCGATGATGAACAGGATCGCCGCGGTGATGCGCGAGACCTGCTCGCCGTAGACCGGGCTGACGCTCGGCAGCACGAACACCATCGCCGCCAGCAGCATGAAGAAGATCACCTGTGTGAACAGGTAGTAGTCCGCGTAGCGGACGCCGGTGCGCGTCTTCAGCTCCGCGACCTGACGCGTGATCTCCTTGAGGTGCGCGAAGAGGTCCCGGCTGCGCGCGCTGTTGAGTTTGACTTCCTTGAAGCCGTCGAGCAGATGCGTCAGCGTGTCGAAGAGCTCGTTCTCCTTCGCCGTGGACTGCTCGAACTCCGAGGCGAGCAGCTTCCGGTTCTTGAAGTGGATCGAGACGCCGAGCGCGACGATGACGAGCGTCAGGATGAACGCGCCGGGCGACAGCAGGTAAATGTAGCCGAGGCTGAAGACCACGAGGATCGCGCCCTGACAGGCGATCATCATCGGCGGGGTCGCCTGCGACATCGTGAGCGTGTCGGTGTTCAGGCTCGCGTAGAGCTGCGCGCGGCCAAGCCCCTCGATCGCCTGCAGGTCGGCGCGCCGGATCTTGTCCGTCATGCGCACGCGCAGCTTCGCGACGATCTTCTCGACCTGCACCGTCGAGATGCGCAGGATGTACCGCTGCGTGAGGATGTAGAGCACGAGCGCGATCAGGAACAGGAGGAACAACTGCGTGTCCCATCCGTGGTTCGAGACGGTGTGCGCGGCCGAATTGACGACCGCCAGCAGGAGGGCGTTGCTCAGCCCGGAGATGCCCGCAAAGAGCATCACCCGGGGCAGAGGTACATCTGAGTGGCTGGTGAGAAAGCCCCAGAGCGTCATCGGGACACGCCGTTACGGCAGCTCTGCATGACCGGCGTCGTCCCCAGCGTGCCTGGTCGTCCTAGAAGGCCAACTGCACGCCGACGGAGAAGCGGCGGTCCGCGTTGGCACTGGTTCCCAGCACGACGTTTTCACGGTCGACGCTGAACGAGGTGTTGAGCGAGAGCGGCCCGACGATCTGGCCGGTGAGCCCGACCTGGAACTGCAGCCGGTAGTCCTCACCCGCGCCGAAGGGACGCAGATAAAGCCCCATTTCGGACAGCCGCCATACCTTGTTCAGCGCGATCTGCGCTGTCTGCACGATGCCGGCGGCCGGATGCGTGCCATCCACCTCTTCGACATTCTTGTCCTGGCTGATGAAGCCCGTGACGCCGAGCACGTCGAACTGCGCGCGCTTGCTGCGGGACAGCTCGGCGCCGACGCCGACCAGGCCCTCGAGGCGGTAGTCGACGGCCTGGATGGTGTTGCGCTTGTAGGCCGGCCGCACGACGAAGTAGAGGATGTCGGTCAGCTCACGCTCGGCCGTGAAGCGCAGCGTCTGGGCGTTGGCCACCGTCTGGAAATCGGGGCCGATCTTGACGCTCGAGTAGAGGTCGTCGCCCTGCAGC